>JAGACI010000038.1 GCA_017614185.1 Lachnospiraceae bacterium
AATTCTTTGCTCACTTGCCCAGGGCAAAAACAAGTTAAACAATCTTCACGCCCATACAGATTTTTCAAGGGCAAAGCTTTCTGTTTATATCAAGAACTTAATGGAACTTGAACTTGTAGAGAAGGCTTTCAGTGTAGATACGGAGAGCAAGGGAACAACTCAAAAGGGTGTATATCGTATTATGCATCCGCTTGTTCATTTCTATTACAAGTATGTTTTCCCCAACCTTTATTCATTCGAAACAATGGATAAGGCTGAGTTTTATGAGAAATATATTGAAGAGAGCTTCAGAACCTTTGTAGAAGAATCAATGAGAAAGATAGGTCAGGAGCTTATTAAGACTTACTGTGAAAAGGGTATTATTCCTTTTAAAGCCGAGAAAATCGGTGAATGGGTCGGAAAACTGGACACAATCGATGTGGTTGCATTTGACGGTGACGGAAATGCTCTTATCGGAATGTGCAATTATGATAAGAATGTCCTTACTACCGATGATTATGAGTGGATTAAGCTTTTGGCAAAGAAGGCTAAACTCAATGTCGTTCAGACTGTTCTTATCACTTTTGAACGATTCGATTCAAAAGTTGTTGAGACCGGAAACAAGAATAATGCATTACAATTAATATCCTTAAAGGATTAAACAGGATTTATGGAGAAACACCTTTTTATAGCCGAGAAGCCGAGCGTAGCCAAAGAGTTTTCCAAAGCCTTAAAGGAGAACATGAAGAGCTTTGACGGTTACCTGGAATCTGATTCCTATGTTGTAACCTGGTGCGTTGGTCACCTTGTGACCATGAGTTATCCCGACGCATATGACGAGAAGCTTAAACGCTGGAGCTTTGATACTATACCTTTTATACCGACGGAGTTTAAATACGAAGTAATTCCCTCCGTTGCAAAACAGTTTAATACAGTTAAAAATCTCTTAAATCGTCCTGATGTTTCAAGAATTTATGTGTGTACCGACTCGGGACGTGAGGGAGAATATATCTACAGACTTGTCGACAGGATGGCAAACGTCCAAGGCAAGGACAAAAGAAGAGTCTGGATTGACTCGCAAACAGAAGAAGAAATACTCAGAGGAATCAAGGAAGCAAAGGATTTGTCCGAGTATGATTCACTTAGTGATGCAGCATATTTGAGAGCCAAAGAAGATTATCTTATGGGCATTAACTTTTCTCGCGTGCTTACTCTCAAATACGGCAACACAGTTAAGGCTTTGCTTAACAAAGACAAGGGAGTTGTTTCCGTCGGACGTGTTATGACCTGCGTTCTCGGTATGGTTGTAAACAGAGAAAGAGAAATCAGAAACTTCGTTAAGACTCCTTTTTACCGTGTGATTCAAAGCATTCCCGTCAAAGATGAGAGCATAAAGGGCGAATGGAGAGTAACTGAAAAATCTGTTTACAATAATTCACCGGCTCTTTATAAAGAAAACGGATTTAAGAAAAGGGAAGATGCCGAGAAACTTATAGAGTATATTGAAGCTCCCGAGAAACAAAAGGCGAAGGTTGTAAAGATTGAAAAGAAAAAGGAGATAAAGAATCCTCCTCTTTTGTATAACCTTGCCGAACTTCAGAATGACTGCTCAAAGCTTTTTAAAATAAGCCCTGATCAGACATTGTCATATGTTCAGGAACTATATGAAAAAAAGCTTGTTACATATCCGAGAACCGATGCCAGAGTTCTTTCTTCTGCTGTAGCCAAGGAGATTTATAAAAACATAGGCGGACTTAAGAACTTTGCCCTGCTTCGTGAATTCGCAGCGAATATTCTTGATACCGGTTCATATAAGGATATCGGAAAGAGCAAGTATACTAACGATAAGCAAATTACCGATCACTACGCCATTATTCCAACCGGACAGGGCTTTAACTCATATGGCTCACTTAACGATACCGCCAAAAAGATTTATGAGGTAATAGCCAGAAGATTTCTTGCTATTTTTTATCCCGGTGCGCAGTATTTAAAGATTGCTCTTATTACCGAATCCAAAACCGAGAGCTTTTATTCAAATTTTAAAGCTTTAACGGACCCCGGATATCTGTCGGTAATGCAGTATTCTTTCTCTAAGAAAAATGAGAATGCAGATAATGCCGAAAAAGAGAGCGATGAGGGAGAAGAAAGCGCTGCTGATGAAATGCTTGTCGAGTATCTCTCAGGCCTCAAAAAAGGCGATGAACTTGAATTTGGTTCATATGAAATTAAAGAGGGTGAGACTTCTCCTCCGAAACGATATAATTCCGGTTCGATTATCCTTGCAATGGAGAATGCGGGACAGTTAATCGAAGACGAGGAACTTAGAGCTCAGATTAAAGGAAGCGGTATAGGAACTTCCGCAACCAGAGCAGAAATCTTAAAGAAGCTTGTAAATATCGATTATTTGAACCTTAATAAGAAAACACAGATATTGACACCTTCTCAGCTTGGAGAGCTTGTTTATGACGTAGTGGAGGGCTCTATCAAGCCACTTTTGGAACCGAAGCTTACAGCAAGCTGGGAGAAGGGCCTTACCGGTGTGGCTGACGGAAGTATTTCGTCCGAAGAATACATGGGCAAGTTAAGCGATTTTGTTATAAGAAGAACAAACGTTGTAAAACAGCTTAATAATCAGGCTTTGGTCAATCAGAAATTCAAAGCGGCTGAGCAATATTACAAGAAGAGGTGATTTAATGGAACAGTACAAAATCAAGAATATGTACACCCTTTCCGAATCCATCGCAGGTGATTTCCTTAAGAAGTTTGAATTTCCCTGGGATGCGGTTCCTGCAATCGGTGATTGTATAACTGCACTTATCAAAGAGATTGATAAGAACTCTTTTAAAGAAATAAGCGAAGGCGTGTGGGTGGGAAATGATGTGAAGATTGCCGAAACTGCAACCATCATTGGTCCCACAATTATTGATGAAGGGGCGGAAATCAGACCCGGAGCTTTTATCAGAGGCAAGGCTATTGTCGGTAAAGGTTGCGTAGTCGGAAATTCCTGTGAGCTTAAGAATTGTATTCTTTTTAACGGAGTTCAGGTTCCCCATTACAATTATGTCGGAGACAGCATTCTCGGATATAAGGCTCATATGGGCGCCGGTGCAGTTACAAGTAACTTTAAATGCGATCACGGAAACATTGTTCTCCATCATAACTCATCCAATATCAAAACCAATCAGAGAAAGATGGGTGCCATGCTTGGAGATCATGCAGAGGTTGGATGCAACAGCGTATTAAACCCCGGAACCGTTGTCGGCAGAAATACAATTGTTTATCCCCTTTCAAGGGTTAGAGGCTTTGTGCCTTCGGAGAGTATATATAAGGATAAGGATGATATAGTAACCAGAGCTGATTCTTTTTAAGATATAAAGAGAGGGCTGAATATGGAACATAAGGATGAAAACATTGTTTCCTATATCGAAAATCTTATTACCGGTGTATGTGCCTTTGAACTTAAAGAAGGAAGCTACAGTTTAACGCCCATCTATTATAACGAGGGCTTAAGCAGAATGCTTGGCTACAGTTCTAAGGAGATAGACAAATATGTAAGAAATATCAGATATTGCATTTTGCCGGAAGATATCCCTGTTTTTGACCAGGGAATTGTTGAATGCTTAAAAGCTGACGGCCCGGTCGATACCGAGTTTCGGACTATTACAGGCAAGGGTGAATTGAGATGGCTTTATACCAGATGCAATCTTTACTCAAAGACCGGAGATACCTATGTAATCATCAGTACCGTTGTTGATGTTACCGAGAAGAAAACTGCTGATGAGGAACTCAGGGAACAGGCTGCAAGAATGCACCTTATCGATACCGTTGATAAGGAATCTGTTTTTGATTACAATGTTAAATCCGATGTTTTACGCTTAAACTTCGTCGATAATGACGGCGTTGAAAAGGAAATTATCATTCCTGATTATGTTGCCAAATTTGATCCCGGTCATTTTGGCGAAGGAGATGTTGAAAAGTATCTTACAAGCTTTCATAAACTTATGAATGCTCCAACCGGTGATACAATTAATCTTAAAAATGACAGATTTACCGGTACACAAAGAGAGTATGAGCTTACTCTTTCAAGCATAGTGGGCCTTGAAGGTTATGTTACAAGAATTGTCGGCAGATTTATTGATGCGGAAAAACTTAAGAACGTTGAGGAAAACAAGCCTCAGACTTCAATAAGAGATACCATTGCATCAACGGGTCAGACTTTGCGAGAAATAGCCATGAGGACTCTTTATGATGGCATGATGACCGAAGGAAGCTGGGAGAAGGTTTACGATATGCTTCTTCGTTCGGGACGTTCAAAATTTGGCGGATTCTTCCCTGTAATGCCTGACGGAAACGATGAGCCGGATATATATATTTTCAAAGATGATGATTCCACATTTTCTTTTGAAGATAAGAAGGCAAAAAGAAGAGCTACCGCCCAATTTGAGGACCTCTTTAAGAACGTTAAGAACATTACGGTTATCAGTGCACTTCAGGCTGCGGGATATTCTCATTCCCTTCAGCAGTTCATGGATGACAACGATTTTGAAAAACTTATTTATTATCCTTTCCAGAAGGATAACGAATATGCAGGCTGCATAGCTTTGTTTAATCCTACACAGGATGATTCATTTAATCTTGATGAATTAAGACAGCTTATGTCGTTTGTCGATACCTGCAAGATCCAAACCAATCTTTCTGATTTTACATCAAGAGAGATGATGATTAAGCTTCTTATGCTGGAGCTTATGGATCAGTATATTTATCTCATTGATTTTGACACAAAGAGGCTTATATATGCCAATAAGAAGGTTCTTGACAGGGCAGATGACTTAAAGGTCGGAACAAGCTGTTTCACCTCCTTAATGGAAGGATATACCGAAGAATGTACCAACTGCATAGTATCAAAGCTTGATCCTAATGATCCTCATTCTACTCATACACAGGACATCTTCAATTACAGCTTAAGAACCTGGATTAAGAGTACAGCAGGCTGGTTTATGCCTGAAGAGAAGATTTGCATGCTGACAGGCACAGACATTTCTGATTACTTTATAGGATAGAGCCTGACGCAATGATTTAATACACATAAAACAACTCCCTCGCTCATGAGATGTTCCATCAAATGTCGCTCGGGAGTTTTTTATGTGTTTTAAGTTTTATGCAATTATTTCGTTGTATTTATTCGGTAGCAGATGAATCGTCGTTTGAGTCTGCAGTTGAATATGATATCTCATTGGTGTCAGGAACATCACCCTGCATAAATGTAATCATGTATTTAAGACGCTTGTAGCTTCTTGCGTAATATTCAGAAGCTATGTTCGCGCTTTCTTCGTCAAATACTGGAGCTTCAAATGCCGCGTGATAATTCTCGACTGCCAGGTTCATGAATGAACCTGATTCCTCTGCAAGAGTTACGAGGTAGTCGTAATCCTTGGGGAACTTTGTTGAAGACATTTCGCCAAAGAGCTTGTTAAGTTCATCAAGATTGGCTAAAAGCTCTGCCGGAGCAGTCTCGGAATTGGGATCGATTGCTTTTATTTTGCCATCGATTTCAGTGACCTGATCACAAAAATCCATGAAATATTTTTCGAATTCTGCTTTCTTTGCATCTTTGCCACATCCCGTCAAAAGAAGTGATGTAATAAATATAAGAGAAAGTAGCTTTATAACTTTGATTTTCATAATATAACCTTTCATTTAAATCCTCATAAACATTACCATATTTTTACTTTTATAACAAGAAATAAATAGCCAAGATTCTCTTAAGAAAGTATAATAATATCTTAAAAGGAGATTAATAAATAATGACCAGAGAAGAATTTTTATCCCTTGCAAGTAAAAGGGTTTTATTTTTAGACGGAGCTACAGGTTCGAACCTTATGAAGGCCGGTATGAAAGCAGGAGAGTGTCCCGAACAGTGGATATTAAATCATCCTGATGTATTACTTAACCTTCAGAAGGATTATGTTGAAGCGGGAAGCGATTTCCTTTATGCGCCGACATTTACCGCAAACAGAGTCAAATTAACCGAATATGGCTTGTACGACAAGCAGGAACAGATGATTAACGACCTCGTCGCATTGTCCAAAGAGGCATCTGGTGGCAGGGCTTATATTGTCGGTGACCTTACCATGACCGGAGAACAGCTTAAACCTATGGGCTCAATGGATTTTGATGAACTCATATCCATATATAAAGAGCAGATTACATATATGGTAAAAGCAGGTGTTGATGCATTGGTTGTGGAGACAATGATGAGCCTTCAGGAGACAAGGGCAGCTGTTATTGCCGCAAAAGAAGTCTGTGATCTTGCTGTTTTTGCAACCATATCCGTAGAAGATGACGGAAGAACTCTTTACGGAACAGACGTTGTATCTGCGGCAGTCTGTCTTGAAGGACTGGGTGTATGTGCTGTCGGTCTTAACTGCTCTACAGGACCTGATAAGATGGTCAAATATATAAGGGATATTGCAACCAACGTTAATATCCCGGTTATTGCAAAGCCCAATGCCGGTCTTCCTTCTGTCGATGCAAACGGCAATTCATACTATGACATGGGTGTAGATGAGTTCAAAACTCTCATGAAGGATATTATCGAAGCCGGCGCAAGTATAGTAGGCGGATGCTGTGGCTCAACACCCGCATATATTAAGGGCCTTTATGATGAATACAAAGATTTCGATGTTAAGAGTGTAAATAAGGGCAAAGAGCCCGGAACAAGATATCTTACAAGCGAGAGAAAAACACTTAAGTTCAAATTTGGCGATCCTTTTATAGTGGTAGGTGAGAGAATCAATCCCACCGGTAAAAAGAAACTTCAGGAGCAGCTTAGAAACCATGATCTTACAGGTGTGGTAACATACGCCGAAGAGCAGGATGCATGCGGCGCAAAAGTCCTTGATATCAATGTCGGAATGGGCGGCGTCGATGAATTAACCATGATGAGAGATGTTTTGGATGAAGTTTTGATGGTTACACAGCTTCCTCTGTCTTTGGATTCCAGTGATCCTGAAGTTATGGAGTGCGCTTTAAGAAAGTATCCGGGAAGAGCTCTTATAAACTCAGTATCTTTGGAAGAAGACAGACTTCCTGTCCTTAAACTTGCCAGGAAATACGGCGCAATGGTTATTTTGTTGCCTCTTTCCGCAAAGGGAATTCCCGAAAGCTTTGAAGAGAGAAAAGAAAATGTTGATAAGCTTATTTCATTGGCTTATGAGGCCGGGCTTTGTAAGGAAGACCTTGTGGTCGACGGACTAGTCGGTACGGTTGGCGCGCTTCCGAATGCCGGTGTTGATACTCTTAGAACAATTGAGTATTGTACAGGCCTTGGAATATCTACGATTTGCGGCCTTTCCAATATATCTTTCGGATTGCCTGAAAGAAGTTTTGTAAACAGCAACTTCCTTACAATGGCTATTCACGCA
>JAGACI010000242.1 GCA_017614185.1 Lachnospiraceae bacterium
GCGACTATTATCATCTGTATACAGCTCAGATGGAGGATATTGCGTAATGCATATAGTTTTACACCAGCCGGAGATTCCGGCAAACACCGGAAATATTGGAAGGACCTGTGTTGCAACGGGGACTTCCCTTCACCTTATAGAACCCCTGGGATTCAGACTTGATGAAAAAAGTATTAAACGCTCGGGAATGGATTACTGGGAGCATCTTAACGTAACCCGCTATATAAACTACGAGGAGTTTAAGGAAAAACATCCAAACGCCAAGATCTGGTATGCGACCACAAAGGCCCACCAATGTTATACGGATGTCAAATTCGGTGAAGATGACTATATAATGTTTGGCAAGGAGAGCGCGGGTATTCCGGAGGAAATCCTCGTAGACAACGAGGAAACCTGCATAAGAATCCCAATGCTGTCGGATATAAGGTCATTAAACCTGTCTAACTCAGTAGCAATAGTGCTTTACGAGGCGCTTAGGCAAAATGAGTTTAAGTCGATGGAAAAAACCGGAAAACTACATAGACTGAATTGGAAAGAAGAGCTTTAAAAGGCTCTTCTTTTTTTAGAATCAATAAAAACGTTTTAGTAATTCCTACAGAAAATTTAAGGCATTTTCTGTATACTATTCACAAAAATCTACACACCCACTTGTCTATTATTGCTTAATATGCTAGACTTCGACTTGTAAATCAATAAAAACGTTTTTATTGAATGTGAATCGTCATTTTTGGAGGCGTAGATGAATAAAAAACTCTCTGTTTCAGGAAGCATAGCATGTATTATCCTTGCTCTTCCGATTTTTAACTGGATACAGGTAATTAACCTTGTTGCCCTCTTTTCAAAGATTGGTGTAAACAAGGAAATGGCGAAGAATCTTTTTACAGGATACAACCTTTTTAATCTTCTTTCGTTTGTACAAAACGCCAACCAGGGCGAACTTGGACTCTTTGCGATGGTTTTGCTCTTGCTCGCAGTAGCGGCACTGTACTTTAACATTGCGTTCGTAATAAGAGTGTTTTGGAAGAAAAAAAGAAACGACAAAGGAGAGCTTTCATTAATTGCAGCAGGTAAACTTGGATATTTTTTCACACTGCTTACAGCTCTTGCAACAGTCGCATTTATCATTTTTTCAAATATCCACTTTAAAACAACCGGCTTTATTCCCGGAGTGAGCGTTTACTTCTCGTTCGCAATTTCAACTGCGTTTTATGTGTACTTTAAGGTGATTGAGAAAAAGGCGAGAGAAAAATATAAAGATCATGGCCTTTTGAAGGAGATAAAGAAGAACTGGCCCCTGTTCTTAATGCTTGTTCCGACCTTTGTTTATTTTATGGTTAACAACTATCTCCCGATGCTTGGTGTTTACTTTGCGTTTACGTCTTTTAACTTCAGGGACGGATTGTGGGCAAGTCCATATATAGGATTTAAGAATTTCGAATTCCTCATCAAGGCAGATCTCTTCAGACTCACGAAGAACACGGTTTTATATAACATCGCCTTTATCGGAATCGGAAATATGCTGCAGATCATTTTTGCAATTCTTGTCAGCAGAATAACCGTCAAGTGGTACAAGAAGACAACGCAGACACTTATGTTTATGCCCTACTTTGTATCATTCGTAATCTTAAAGGTTATCGTATACAACGTTTTTGAGTATCAATACGGACTTATCAACAACTTCATAACATCCTCAGGAGGAGCAAGAATCGACTTCTATAACACTCCTTCATACTGGCCCTTCTTAATCACCTTTTTCTACCTGTGGAAAAACATAGGGTACGGAATGGTCGTGTACCTTGCAACGATTATGGGAATTGACAATGAGATATACGAGGCTGCCAAGGTTGATGGCGCAAATGATTTCCAGCAGATAAGATACATCACTCTGCCTCACATAAAGCCTACTTTTATTATTCTTTTGCTTTATGCGCTCGGAAGCATTATGAAAGGACAGTTCGAACTTTTTTATCAGTTAATCGGAAACAACGGAGTTCTTTTCAATGCAACCGACATTTTCGATACATATGTTTACAGAATTACGATGACACAGCCTTTGTCAATCGGTCTTGGAACGGCTGCCGGAATTTACCAGTCGATATTCGGATTCCTGATTATCGTACTTGTGAACTTCCTTGTTAAGAGGAAAAATCCGGAATACGCATTGTTCTAAGGAAAGGAGATAAGAATGTCAGGAAAAATTAAACAATCGGCGGCCAACAGGACGCTAAGCATAATGGCATATATCCTTTTGGCAATCGGCTCCGTGGTTTGTGTTTTGCCTTTTATAGTGATTGTTTCGGGATCTTTTACAGACAACGGAACAATTCTTAGAGAGGGGTATAGTTTGCTCCCCAGGGACTTTACAATGGCGGCTTACGAAACCATCTTCAAATCCCCCAAAGATATCCTGCAAGCCTACAAGATGAATGTTTATTACACTTTCGTCGGAACTTCCCTGGGGCTTTTGATGATAACTCTTACCGGATATGTAATATCCAGAAAAGAGTTCAAATATAGAAACACGGTATCGTTTCTTATTTACTTCACAAGTATTTTTGGCGGAGGAATGATTCCCTGGTATCTGATGTACGCAAATGTATTAAACCTTAAAGGACATACACTTGCAATCTGGTTTCCGGCACTTATGAGCCCGTTCCTTGTAATACTCATGAGAACTTTCATAGTCGGAGCAGTACCGGATGCAATAACGGAATCGGCCAAAATTGACGGAGCAGGACATTTCACCATTTTCTTTAGAATCGTCCTTCCCGTCTTGAAACCCGGACTTGCCACAGTCGGACTTTTCCTTGCTTTGGGATATTGGAACGACTGGTACAGGTCATCAATGTTCAGTACTAACTCATCGACCTGGCAATTACAGTTTTACCTTTACGATTTACTCAATGCCACGACTGCTATGAAGCAAATGGCGTCAAACGTAAGTATGAAGACTGCAGATCTGCCTACGGAATCAGTAAAGCTTGCCATGGCTGTTGTTGCCACCGGACCGGTGTTGTTATTTTATCCTTTTGTTCAGCGCTACTTTGTATCGGGAATCACAGTCGGCGCTGTTAAAGGATAGGGAACCATTATTAATATAGGAGGAATTAAAATGAAAAAGAAAGTTTTAAGTATGTTTCTTGCTGTTTCAATGGCAGCCGGTATGCTTATCGGATGCGGAAGCACAGGAACACAGTCAGCAGCAGACCAGCTTGAGGCTGAGGGAGTTGAAGAAATTCCTGTTGCCGAGACACAGACAGAAGAAGCAGAAGCTTCAGCTGAGGCTTCAGAGATTGACCTTTCAGAGCAGGTTGACCTTGTATTTTACGTAATGGGTGATGCTCCTCAGGATGAAGAAAAAGTTGAGGCAGCAATTAATGAAAAACTTCTGGAGAAATGCAACGCTACAATCGATATGCAGTTCTCTACATGGACAGAGTTCCAGCAGAAATACGCAAACGAGATTACAGCTCAGAGTGCAGATTTAATCTACATAGCTAACTGGCTTAACTATGGTCAGCTTGCATCAAGCGGAGCATTCGTTGCACTTGATGATCTTCTTGATAAGGTTGCTCCCACACTTAAGGAGACAGTAGGCGAGAACGCACTTAACATGTGCAGAGTTGACGGCAAAATATATGCTATTCCCAATACCTGGGCAGAGTACGTAAGCAACGGTATAAAGTACAGAGAAGATTTAAGAGAGAAGTATGACCTTCCTGTTCCCAACACTCTTGAGAACCTTGAAGCATACCTAATGGGAATCAAAGAGCATGAGCCTAATCAGGGCCTCTTACAGGTTACTACTGAGGAGAGCCAGGGATTCCAGACAGGTTTTGATGCTGCATGGGCACTCAACTTTAAGTACAACTGGGTAACTCAGAACGGTTTATACTACGGACTTGCAGCTAATTATGACACACCTTCGGATGTATATGATTACTGGTATTCAGATGATTTCACAGAAGATATGAAAATGCTCAAGAGATGGGCAGATGCAGGTTTCTGGAGCAAGAGTGCACTTTCCGATACCAACAACTCTGACGCATATACAAACGGTCTTTGCGTAGCAGAGGTTGCAGGTCAGAACCCCAACAAGCAGATTACCGCAGTAATGGATTTCAAGAACAGCGGACATGATGACTGGAAGAGCGCATATGTGGCATATGGCGAGACCAATGGTGTTATCTATCCCGGACATGCTACACAGAACGGAACAGGTATCGTAAATGGCTGTAAGAACCCTGAGAGAGCACTTCTTGTTTTACAGACCCTTCTTTGCGATGATGAAGTAAACGCACTTATCCAGTATGGTATTGAAGGCGAGCACTATGAAGTGGTTGACGGAATATATCATAATCTTGCTGACGAAGCAGGCGAGTCTTCACCTTTCCCTTATGAAGGTTTTAACACATGGAACTTAAGAAACGGCGAGACAAAACTTCCTCAGGAGACAGATGTAGAGCTCCAGGCTATGTTTGATAACTATGCTAAGCTTGGTGCCAAGACCAAGTTCCCCAATGTAAACATCTTTGACGGATTCTCAGAGAACTATGAGAGCTATTCGGCTGAGAGAGCTGCAGTAAGCAATGTTATGAGCCAGTATCTTGCACCACTTGAGGCAGGCCTCGTTGACGATGTAGATGCAGCTGTTGAGGAATTCAGAAACAAGATGAAAGAAGCAGGCATCGACAAGTGCCGTGAGGAGTACACAAAGCAGTGGGTAGCTTACTGTGAAGAGTACGATTACAAGTAAGGACTTGTATCTTTCCAAGCCTATTTGATATTATATTTGTCAGGGGGTTAAAACGTTTTTAGCCCTCTGACATATTTAGAGAAGAAGGATTAAGGCAAAGCGGATGAGAAGCGGAAAAGTAACAATTAAAGACGTGGCCAAAGAAGCAGGTGTATCTATTTCTACGGTATCCAATGCACTTAACAACGTGGATGTCCTTAATCCCGATACCAAGAAAAGAGTACTTGAAGCAGCAAGAAAGCTTAACTATACACCGGACTTAAACGGAAGAAATCTTAAGGCACATTCAACGGGAGTATTGGGTTTATTTTTGGGATCGATAAGAGGTCCTTACTATGGGGAACTGTCAGATTCCATTTACCATGCCTGCAGAGAGAAAAACTACGAGCTTGAGATTTTCCTTAGTTCGGATTCAGGCCATATTATGACAAATATAATGGGCCGTAGAGTGGACGGAGCCATCGTTCTTAACTCTGCAATCGGAGAGAATGAAGCAAGGATTCTCGAGGATAAAGGAATTCCCACCGTATACATAGACAGAATAAGCGAGAGCGAGATGTCATCAAGCGTTGTCTTTGACTCTTATAACGGAGGGCAGAAGGCAGCAGGATTTTTGCTGGAGCTTGGACATAAGAAGTTTATGTTTATACAGGGTGAAACCGGGAACTACGATAGTATCGAGCGTGAAAAGGGATTTAAAGACGCTCTTAAGAACGCAGGGATAACAATTGAGAAAGACTATATCCTGAAAGGTGAATTTGAAAGAGAGGCAGCCTATAATTCGATAACAGATTTTCTGGATTCCGGAAAGCCTTTGCCGGATGCTATTTTTACGGCAAATGACCTTAGTGCAATCGGTGTACTTGCTGCACTGAAGGATGGAGGCGTAAAGGTTCCCGAAGAAGTCAGTGTTATGGGATGCGATGATATAGAGATGACCAGACTTGTCAGTCCGTCGGTTACCACGATAAGAACCAACTTTGAAAGACAGGGTATCATAGCGGTTGAAGAGCTTACGAACCTTATTAACGGCGAGCATGGCAAGGTAATCACCATTAACGGAAGGATAATCCCGCGCGGTTCTACCAAAGCAAAGGATTAATCAATGAAAAATATAAAAATAATATATACCAGCCCGGGACAGAATCTGTTCTGGGATGAGAGCACCGCTTCAAGCGTCAAAAAGCCTGAAGAGATGCAGCTTGCCGTGATTTATCCGGAGGAGACGGGTAATGAGGTAAAAGGATTCGGAGGAGCTTTTACCGAAGCGGCAGCCCACACATATGCTTCGATGAGCGAAGATGTGAGGGAGAGAATTATCGAGGACCTGTATGGAGATTCGGGACTCAGATATACCATGGGCCGAATCCATATGAATAGCTGTGACTTTGCCTTAGGCAATTATACATATATTGAAGAAGGCGACACTGAACTAAAAACATTTAATATTGAGCACGATGAAAAAGAAATAATCCCCATGATTCGGGATGCTTCAAAAAAACTTGGCAGACAGCCTGTCCTTATGATGACACCCTGGTCACCGCCGCCTTTTATGAAGACAAACAAAGAAATGAATCACGGCGGAAAGCTTAAAGAGGAGTATGCTTCCCTTTGGGCCGAGTATTTCGTAAAGTTCATAAACGAATACAAGAAGAGAGGAATATCAATCTCATATACTACGGTTCAAAATGAGCCGATGGCTGTACAAACCTGGGATTCCTGTATTTATACAAATGAGGAAGAGGCAGACTTTGTTAAAAATCATCTTGGCCCGACTTTAAAAAAAGAGGGTCTTTTGGATGAAATCAAAATCTTTGTCTGGGATCATAACAAGGAAAAAGCATATGATCGAATGAGAGATATCCTTTCTTACAAGGAGAATGAAGAGTACGTATCGGGGTGTGCGGTTCACTGGTATTCCGGAGACCATTTCGATGCTCTTTCTCTTATAAAAAAGAAATATCCCGACAAAGAGATTTTCTTTACCGAAGGATGTGTGGAATATTACAAGCACGCAAGAACATCCGAGGAAGCAAAGGCTGAGATGTATGCTCACCAGATGCTTGGAAATTTAAAGAACGGATGCAGCGCCATAATCGACTGGAATTTAATCCTTGATTACATGGGCGGACCCAACCACGTGGAGAACTTCTGCGACGCACCGCTTATGAGTATCAAGGATAAAGATGCCTATGAAAGAAAACTGTCCTACTATTACATTGGACATTTTTCAAGGTATATTAAATCCGGAGCAAAGCAGATAGTTGCAACGTCCTATACCGATAAGCTTGAGACCCTCGGATACATCAATCCCGATGGAGAGAGAGTTATAATTATCCTTAACCAGTCGGATGATAAAATTCCGGTTAAAGTTAAGGAGAATGAGGAGCATGTAAGTACAATGATGGCACCTCATTCGATAAAGACAATAACATACAGAATTTAACGAATTTCGCGTTTCGGCATTAGTGTCGGAACGCGTTTCTTTTACCGGCCATATATGATAAAATACATAGGAAAGAAAGGCATGAATTATGGCTGATAACGAACAAAATTCATTACAGGACTCCGATTTTTTAAGAGAGAAAATAAAGGAACGTCCGCTAAATAAAAAAAGACTTCTTCGCCGAACCCTGATTACAGCAGGATTGGGTGTTGTTTTTGCGCTTATTGCGTGCATAACATTTTTGATTATTGAGCCGTTTATAAGCAAGAGACTTGCACCGGAAGAGAAGCCGAAGGTAGTTGAATTTCCTGAAGAAATCGATATAAGCGAGGAGATTGCTCCCGAGGATATGCTGGTAGAGGAAGAAACCGAACCCGCAGAGAGCGAACCTCAGGAGATTCCTGAAGAGAAAATCGAGGAGATTGTCGCTACAATCCCCAAGACTCTTGATGACTATAACCAGCTTGGCGACGCAAGCCTTGAGTATGTAAGGGAACAGCAGAAAGCCATGGTTACCGTAACCGGCGCTGTTTCGGGAACAGACTGGTTTAACGAGACTTATGAGAGCAAGGGTGCCTCTGCCGGTGTTATCTTTTTTGACAACGACATTGATTTGCTGATTCTTGCTGACAGAACCAATATTGCAAAAGCAGAGACCATATCGGTAACCTTCTATGACGGTTCGGTTATTGAAGGTTACATTAAGATGCATGATGCGGAGACTAATCTTGCGGTTATCGGTGTACCCAGATTATCAATCCCGGATTCCCTCATGGAGAATCTAAAAATAGCATCGTTTGGATCATCAAACCCCGTAAACGGACTTGCAGGAACTCAGGTCGTAGCACTCGGAAGCCCCGTAGGCCACGAGAGAAGTGTGTGCTTTGGAAGGATAACTTCTGACAGCTCTGTCATAAACAAAGCCGACTCCAATTATAAGCTTATTACAACGGATATATACGGTTCCTCGGCAGGAACCGGAGTACTCATGGATATGAGAGGCCAGGTTATCGGAATGATAGCCATGAAGGAGAATCCTTCAGACATGAGTAATGCGGTTTGCGCGCTTGGAATCAGTGAACTCAAAAAGATTATCACCAAGATGGGCAACGGAAACGAGATTCCCTATGTCGGAATAGTCGGAACCGATGTAACCCTTGAGATTCACAATACCCAGGATATTCCGTATGGCGCATTTATTAAGGAGATTGCAATGGATTCTCCCGCCATGCTTGCAGGAATTCAAAGAGGAGATGTTATTACCTCCGTAAATGACAAGAGTATAGACAGATTTGCGACTTATACCAACGCAATCATGAATGCACATGTAGGCGAGGTTCTTAATATTACAGTTATGCGTCCCACACAGGATGAATATAAAGAGATGACTTTCAAGGTAGAGGTAACAACCAACTGATTCTATGAAAAAGACACTGTATCTTAAATTTATAATTGCATATATTATTTTTGGTGTCTTTGGATTTTTCCTTATCGGCCTTTTAATCCCGATGATTGCAGGTGATACCCTTAAGAAGGAAAAGGCTGAAGATCTGTACACAGAGGCAGTGTTAATTGCTGACACATATGCATCGGGCCTTTATACGAATGACACATCCCTTGGAGCCGTTAAGAATCAGCTTGATATCTTAAGCGTTTTCCTTGGTGCCACAATACGTGTAATCAACCCTTCGGGACGTGTGGTTCTTAGCTCCGACAAGCCTCTTGATGTCGACAATGTTGAGATTATCGATAACTTTGACCTGACGGATGCAGGAACATCCTATTACAGAATTGATAATTTCTACGGATATTATGACAAGGATGTCATGTCTGTTTATGCTCCTATTACAGCAGCTTACAAGGTAAGAGGATATGTAGTAATCAATCAGTCTTTAAGCCAGATAGACCAGGCTACGGAGAAGTATTTAAGCATTGCATATATAACTCTTCTCATAGCATTTTTGCTCTCTATGATAGTCCTCATTTTCTTTACGGAGCTTGTTTATTCGCCTCTTAGAAAGATTACATACGCGACAGAGCAGTATGCTTCGGGAAACATGCATTATGAATTCCAGGTTGAGTCAAACGATGAGATGGGCTACCTTGCAGCCTGCCTTGGATATATGGCAAGTGAAATAGCGAGAGCCGAGGACGATCAGAAGAAGTTTGTCGCAAACGTCTCCCACGATTTCCGTTCTCCCTTGACATCTATAAGGGGATATCTGGAAGCGATGATTGACGGAACAATTCCGCCTGAGATGCATGAAAAGTATTTAACCATTGTTTTAAACGAGACGGAGAGACTTACAAAGCTTACAAACTCTCTGCTTACTCTCAATAACTTAAATACAAAGGGCATGATGCTTAACCGCACGAACTTTGATATAAATGCCGTAATAAGGAATGTTGCGGCAACATTTGAGGGAACATGTAAGGCCAAGAAGCTTGCCATCGAGCTTATTCTTACGGGTGAAGAACTCTATGTAAATGCCGACATGGAGAAGATTCAGCAGGTTCTTTATAACCTTACCGATAATGCGATTAAGTTTAGCCACCATGATTCACTTATAAAGATTGAAACAACAGAAAAGAAGAATAAAGTATTTGTATCCGTCAAGGATTTCGGAATCGGCATTCCGAAAGATGACCAGAAATATGTATTTGACCGTTTCTACAAGTCCGACGCTTCGAGAGGAAAAGACAAGAAGGGAACAGGTCTCGGATTATCCATTACGAAGGAAATCATTCTCTCACACGACGAGCATATCGATGTAATAAGCACCGAAGGCGTCGGCACGGAGTTTGTTTTCTCGCTTGCCTTGTCGGATGAAAAGGAACAAAAGGATTTGGATTAAATGAACGAGAAAGTTTTACATACATTAGAATATGACAAGATAATAAATCTCCTTGTCGATAAAGCTACGTCCGACCCCGGACGAAAGCTTTGCAGGGAACTTCTGCCAATGACCGACATCGAGGATATTGAGAAGGCTCAGACACAGACTGCTGATGCCTTTTCGTATGTTTTGAAAAAGGGCTGCATGTCCTTTGGAAACACAAAGGATATCGGATACTCTTTAAAATCTCTTGAAATCGGAAGTACTCTTTCAATAGTTGAACTTCTTTCTATTGCAGGACTTTTGGAGAATGCGGAAAGAGTTAAAAAATACGGAGAAAAGGACAGGGAGGAAACCCCTGATGATTCTCTTACTGAGCTTTTCGAAGCACTCTCTCCCCTTTCCGACATATCAAAAGAGATAAGAAGATGCATTATCTCGGAAGAAGAAATCGCAGATGATGCAAGCCCCAGACTTAAGACCATCAGGAGAAACAAAATCCATGCGGGTGAAAAGATTCATTCGCAGTTAAACTCACTTGTTAACGGAAGCGCAAGAACATATCTGCAGGATGCTGTAATCACAATGCGAAACAACCGTTACTGCCTTCCCGTTAAATCCGAGTACAAGGCAAACGTGCCCGGTATGGTACACGACCAGTCTTCAACCGGTTCGACTGTTTTCATAGAGCCCGCTTCCGTTGTTGAGTTAAACAACAAAATCAGAGAACTGGAACTAGAAGAAAAAGAAGAAATCGGAATCATCTTAAGAGATTTAAGTGGAAGATGCGGCGTCTATACCAAAGAACTTGAAATCAATGTAAAGACTATGGCTTTGCTTGACTTCATCTTTGCAAAGGCAGCTCTTGCAGCTGATGAAAACGCATCAAGACCTGTATTTAACAGCGACAGAATAATAAGAATCAGAAAGGGACGTCACCCTCTACTTGATAAAAAGAGCGTGGTTCCAATCGATATTCATCTTGGGGAGGATTTCGACCTTCTCGTTATCACGGGACCAAACACCGGCGGTAAGACAGTATCTTTAAAGACAGTCGGATTATTTACCCTTATGGGCCAGGCAGGCCTTCATATACCTGCTGCTGACAGATCCGCATTATCTGTATTTACCGAGGTTTATGCGGATATCGGTGACGAGCAGAGCATTGAACAGAGCCTGTCCACTTTTTCGTCCCACATGACGAGTATAGTAAAGATATTGGAGCGTGCAGACGAGAATTCACTCTGTCTTTTCGATGAGCTTGGAGCAGGAACGGATCCTACTGAAGGTGCGGCTCTTGCCATAGCGATTCTTAACTATCTTCACGACAGGGGAATCAGAACGATGGCCACAACTCACTACAGTGAGCTTAAGGTCTATGCCCTTTCAACCGACTTTGTCGAGAATGCATGCTGTGAGTTTGATGTGGAATCTTTAAGACCC
>JAGACI010000243.1 GCA_017614185.1 Lachnospiraceae bacterium
CCTTCATGCAGGCCTGTTCTCTCTTAAGAAGCGTCTCCTCACTTACAAGGAGATTTTTCTTAATATCGCCCATGAGAGCTTTGGCTGTGTTTCTTAATTCCTTTGCTCTTTCTCTCTTTGAAGGATTAATTGCATCGTCTGGAGTCCTTGAAAGAGTCGCATAAGATATAGCTTCCACTCCTGCCTTAAGGTCGTTATAGGTCTCCTTTTTATAGATTGCCTCTACGGCTTCTTTTTCATTTTCAAGAAGCTCACCGTATACATATGGTCCGTCAGGGCTCTCAGCAAGAGCTATTGCCTCCTTGTAAACGCTTATTATCTCTTCGAGACTCTCCTTTATTTCTTTGTTAAAATCCTTCATAAAGGATGTTTCTTCAAGCTCTTCTATAGAATTAGGAATGGGCTCAGAATAGAACCTGTCAAGCCATTCATCGGGGAAGGGCGCACTTTCAGAGGTTCTGTACAGATTAAGGATTACTTCCTCAAGTTTGTTCTCTCTTACTTCAGGGGAGAAAAACTCAACACACTCCTTAAATTCCAAAGCCTTTGCTTCATCTGTCTCGGCAAAGAAGTCTTCCAGCAAGGCTGCAAGCACATCCTGCCTCATAAGGGTAATCTCGGCGCTGTCGGGGGTTCTGTAACCGGGCTCTGAGTCTATTTCATTAAAGTTATTCCTAAGAACATTGGAACAAAAGCTGTCGATTGTACAGATTTTTGCATTGTGAAGCAAAACCGCCTGCTTGGCCAGATGCTCGGAATCAGGATTGGCCTCGATTCTTTTGGCAATCGCCTCACCGATTCTCTCCCTCATTTCACTTGCGGCAGCGTTTGTAAAGGTCACGACAAGAAGCCTGTCGATATCAACAGGATTTTCGTCATCACATACCATCTTTGCAATTCGTTCAACCAAAACTGCTGTCTTACCGGAACCAGCAGCAGCCGATACAAGTATATCCTTGCCCCTTGTATCTATGACCTTTCTTTGGTCCTCGGTATACTCAAATGCCATCTTCGCACTCCTTCTTTATAAGCTCCATGGCTTCTGCATCTTCAAGTTTGTCAAGCTTACGCTTCTCAAATCCGGGGATGTTGCAGTCAAAGCCGCAGACTCCCTTGTAATCACAGTACTTGCAGGCATCCATGTCCCTATACATGTAAGGATCAAGTTTTATCTCACCGGCAAGAATCTTATCACCGGTCTCCTTAATCTTCTTATTTACATAATCCGAGATTTCAAGAATCTCTTCCTCGGAATATACAGATGAATATCTTCCAAAGGCTCCGCCTTTTATGTACTCGACAGGAATGATTGTGGATTTATTCTCAAACTCACCGTCAATCTTTCTTATTACATCTTTTTCCGAATTGACAACACCCGTCATTTTAAGTTGCTTTTCTATTTCAGCCTGAATCTCTTCAGCTGTTTTCTCATCATTACACTCGACTATCGGGTCCTTAACGTTATAGTAAAGCATAGCCGCAGGAACGATTTCTTTGTCAGGGTGAGCTTTCCTCTCAAACTTCATGGCAGCATCAAGATATACAGCAAGCTGCATTTGAAGGCCGTAGTAAAGAGAAGACAGTTCAAACTTCTTGTCACCCGTCTTATAATCGATAATCTTAACAAGAATCCTGTCTGCGTCCTCACAGATATCGAATCTGTCGATTCGACCCATAAGTCCCTCTTCCCTGAAAGATGCCTCCGCTCTCTCAGGATGGAAGCTTCCCTTTCTAAGCTGTGTCTGAAGATTAAATACCGTGCGCTTCATAATTCTTCTGAGGCGCTCAATGAAATACTGATTTCTGGCACTGCTATAAAGAATCGTCTCATTATAAGTAACAGAGATATCGTTAATGCAGTCGTCAACGATTCTCTCACCGGTCTCTCTGTCAAAATCAAACCATGAAATCTTTGCCTCGGAAAGCTTCTTTCCGAAGTCCTCAAGCACGCTGTGAGCTACATTTCCTATATCTCTGGGTGCAAAATCATAGTCATCTCTTTCGTTAATTGTTAAACCGTGTTTTAAGAAATGCCTGTACTGACAGGAAGCAAACTCCTCCATTCTGGTAACGCTTCCCGTGATGATATCACCGTAAAGAGCCTTGGCTACGGCCTTTGTAAGTGGCGTGTAATTATATGTCTTGAAAGCAGCCGTTATTAATTCATTTATATCCTTATCGAACCTGCCAAGTTCCTTATATACTTTAAGAAGTGAGCATATTTTGGCTATAAGAGTTTCATCATCCATGCCTTCAGCTACATGTCTAAGCCCCTTTGAAAGCGTCAAAAGCCCTTCGGAAGGAGAGCCTATTTCTCCCATTTCATCTGTGTTTCCTTTTATGACGTGGAGGCCTTCAAACATACCTGTAACAGTACCTATAAGGTATGCAGGCTTTCTGCTCTTTCCGTCCTCCCCTGTCTTTGAGTAAGACATAATAAGTCTGTCGGAAGGCTTTGTAAGATTAAGATACAGGTAATAACGCTGGATATACATCTGCTCTCTGGGTCCGGGGGATAGTTCAACTCCGGAATCCTTAAGGTAATCTCTGTCAAAGTCGCTGATTACGCCGTTAGAAGCGCCTTTTGAAGGAATAAAGTCATCGTTTACTCCCATGAAGAATAACGCCTTAACTTCCTTAAGACGGCTTCTCTTGTTATCGCCGACAAAAACCTTGTCAACGCCCTGAGGAATCGTTCCTATCTTTATCTCATCAAAACCGGCCTCAAGAATCTGTCCGAATTCCTTAAGGCTCATCTCTTCATCCTTTAAAAGAGCCACAATCTGCTCGATAAGCTCCATTACTTTGGTATAAATCTGGCTGTATTCAGAGGCTTTTTCATTTTCACCAAGAGTTTTAAATCCATCTTCATATGCCGAAAGCTTTTCGGCCGATTCAGCTTTCAAGATGAATTCATAGAGATTGTCGGCATGCTCTCCCGCAGTCTGCGCCATGCGTTGCAAAGGCTCAAGCGAATCCATGAGCTTAACCCTAAGGCCGTTAATCCTGTCAAACCCTTCGGGATCTTTGGACATGTCCTTTGTCATCTTGGTAAAAGCATTGGAATAAGCCTTCTTGCCCTTTATTCCAAACCTGATACAGTAGTTTTCCAGTTCATCGGTTTCTTCCCTTGATAAAGGTGCCATTCCGCTTCGCAAATAGTGGAAAACGGTATCGTAGGTAAAGTTCTTAACTATCACAGAGATTCCGCTCTTTATAAACTCGATAAAGGGGTTTAATACAATGTGCGCGGTTCTGTCTATATAGACCGGAATATCAAGCATGGCAAACTGCTCGCTTATATAGGGAGCATAGCTTTCAAGGTCACCTAAAATAACAGAGATATCGCGATACTGATAACCCTTTTCTCTTACCAGGCTTCTTATCTCCTTTGCAACCCTTAACGCCTCTTCCTCGGGATTCCTGCATTCAAGCACTTTTATGGACTCATCCTCTTCCTTAACGTTCATCTTGTTAAGGGGGAGCCTGAAGAGATTTTCCTCAAGGTGTAAAAGGCTGGCCTTATCCGTTCTTTGGGACGGTCCGTCAAGGTAGATATCGTCATCCTGAACTATGCGTTCTTCCTCACATATAAGACTTAAATCGGCAACCGTCTTCCTGCTTAGATAAAATAAATCCTCGACTCCAAGAAGCTTATATGGGTTGTCTTTCTCTCTGTTTCCCGGAATTGTAAGCGTTACATATACCTTGGAAGCGAGCTTCAGGCATTTGCGTAACAGGCGATATTGAACAGGTGTGAAGCCTGTAAATCCGTCAAAAACCATGACGGAATCTTTAATAAGTTCCGATTTTTCAACCTTTTCGCATACGAGATCAAGGGTCTCTTCTTTTGTGATAAAAGAGCCTTCGATGTAGCGTAGAAACTCGTCATAGATAATGCCAAGGTCGTTTAATTTATAGTAAAGGCTGCCCCTTCCTTTGGTGCAGGATAAAAGTTTTTCCATCTCATCTTTTCCGATTCCGTACTGCATGAACTCGGAGATTGAACTTTTAACCTCATGGATGTAGCCCTGCTTTGAAAGGTTTCTTCCAAGAATGCGAAGTTTAGGCGCAAGTTCGCCCGAAAGCTTACGAAGAATAAGGCTCTTTCCCGTATCGTCAAGAACCGGTCGCCTGTCTGCCCCACACTCCTCAAATATCCTGTGAGTAAGTCTTGAGAAGCTTAAGACATCGATATTCATTATGCATTTTCCGGGGGATAATAAGACCAGGTCCTTCTGGGTCTGCATTGTGAACTGGTCGGGCACGACGATAAGGAAGTTCCTGTCGGCTTCTTTATCTGCACGACTTAGAACCTCATCATAGATAAACCTGCTTTTGCCCGCTCCGGAGGAGCCGAAAATAAATGATAAGCTCATAGTAACTCCATGATTCTTAAGAGAAAATTATAAATATATGATAGCATATTTTACTTTTATTTTATCTAATAATGAGTTAAAATCATTCTATAGGTTTTCTTTATTAAGGAGGTTTGGAACATGGCAAAAAAATTTGGGAAATTTCTGTTTTCAACAGCTATTATCAGTGCTGCTGTAGCATCTGCTTATCATTTCTACAAGAAGAATGAGAAAGGCTTCACTGATCTGGATGAAGACGAGGATGACGATTTCGACGATTTCAGTGATGATTTGGATGATGATGACGATGCGTCATCAAGAAGTTATGTTTCTTTGAATAAAGTTACTGAGTTCATGGATAAGGTTGACGAGCAGGTCGGACCTGCAATCGACAAGGCATATGAGGCAGCTAAGCCTGCAGTA
This sequence comes from Lachnospiraceae bacterium, assembly GCA_017614185.1. The sequence goes on from JAGACI010000243.1 coordinate 4,782, forward strand.
GAGAAGGCTGTTGAGGTTGCCAAGCCTGCATTTGAGAAAGCCATGGATACAATCTCACCCGTAGCCCAGAAGGTTGGTGAGAAGGTTGAAGAGTTCTTCGATGACAGAAAGAAAACATCCGAGGAGTTCTACGACGAGGACGACAACGAGCAGTAGATTAGATAATTAAAGCCTGAGGCATCAAGCCTCAGGCTTTTTTGTTACAAATACATCGCCTTTAACCGTGGTCCTCACCGGGATTGACGTGAATCATCACGTGCTTGACTTCCGGGAATTCTTTTTCAAGGTTTGCATGTACTCTCTCGGCAACTCCATGCGCCGTAAGAAGAGTGCTGTAACGGTCAACTGCTATCTCACAGTCAATGTAAACCTTGTTTCCAAACTGCCTTGTCATTAGAAGGTCTATTCCTTCAACATCTTCATCACTCTCGATAAAATCACGGATTTTCTTTTCAAACTCCGGGGTACACGAAGCATCAAGAACGCCCTTTATTGCTTCACTAATAATGTCATACGCGGTCTTTAAAATAAAAACACATATGATAGCGGACGCAACAACATCCATGATGGGATAGCCAAGCTTTGCCGCACCGATACCGATGAAAGAGCCGATTGATGAGAATGCGTCCGATCTGTGGTGCCATGCATCCGCTTCAAACGCAGATGACTTCATTTTCTTTGCATGGTACATCGTGTAATGGTACATCGCTTCCTTTACAGCGATTGAAATAACAGCTGCTATTAAAGGGAGTAATGTCGGTATTTCAAGGGTTTTGTACTCTCCGCTGACAATCTTTGCTATTCCGGAGTAACCGATTCCGAGGCCCGCAAAAGCAAGAATTACTCCAAGGACCATTGAAGCAATCGATTCAAAACGCTCATGACCGTAGGGATGGTCTATATCCGCTTCCTTACCTGCCATTCTGACACCAAGCATGGCAATGAACGTTGCAAATACATCCGAAAGTGAATGAACGCCATCAGATACCATTGCGCTTGATTTACCTACGATACCGGCTAACAGTTTGAACGCCGAAAGCACGATATTGCCGCCTATTCCTACGACTGACAGTTTTTTTATTGTCTCAGCATTTGTCATGACACCCTCCCGATAAATTGAAACAGGATTTTATTTTTGCATCTTATATGGTGCATCTGCCGGGTAACCACCCTTTAGTTTCTGCATTCCTCTGTTGACTGCATCCTTGGAATTCTTCCAGTCTGCATCTTTATTTCTGTAATCAAACTTCTCGACAAGCCAGGCAACGTCCTCAAACATGCGGTCCATGTTTCTCTCCATAAGATCAAACATGTCCTTAAAGAACTCTTCTTTCTCCTTGTCGGGAATCTTGCTCTCAGCCATCTCGCAAAGGTCTCCGAAGTGAGTTATGCAAAAGCCCTTGCTCTCCTTAATCTTCTTACGAAACTCCTCGTCCTTTTTGTACATTACAAAGAAGGTATCAAGGTATCTTTCATATGTTTCCTTGAATTCTTTGCAAATATAACAGCTGCAATTTCTCTCTTTTGCCCACGCGGATACATTATTGCCGGGATTCTCTCCGGTAAGCCTGCCCTTGAAACCGATTTTAACGGGCGTATACGCCTTAAATTCCTTCTTCATCGCTTCAATGGTTCTCATATAGTGGGTCTTTAATATCCAGCCGTTTCCGAGCGTATTTCCGTAGTCAAACATCTTCTTCCAGTGCTCACGGCAGAATCCGTATTTATCCGTTATATCCCTGACATCGGCTTCCATGTATGATGAGCCTGAGCCAAGCGTAAAATCAAGCAAATCCTGCTCGACGTTTCTTTCCACATAGCAAAAAGGGCACTCATCCCCTGCATTTACTGCGTCATTTAAAGGGATGGTGTATAATTTTTCCTTCATTTTTCAAATACTCCTTGCGCGTAAAATCCAACATATGGTATATTTAATATCGACTTCTTTAGTCAACGAAAGGTCGAATTTAGAGCATGAATGACAAGTTTTTTGATCTCAAGAAAGAGAAGCAGGACCGTATAATCAACGCAGCCATGAAGGTTTTCGCGCTTAACGGTTACCGTAACGCTTCCACCGACGACATAGTTAAAGAGGCAGGTATCAGCAAAGGCCTTTTGTTCCACTATTTCGAGAATAAAATAGGTGTCTACACGTTCCTTTTTGATTACAGTGCAAGGTACACAACCCTTGAACTCAAAAGCAACGTTGATTCCGACATCACAGATGTTTTCGAGCTTATGCGTCAGATTGAGTTCTCGAAGCTTTTAACCATTCGTTCTCATCCGTACATGCAGATGTTTCTCAAGTCCTGCATGAAGGAAGACATCTTCGAGGCTTTGATGGCCATTGAAGAGAGACGTACACAGCTTTCCGAGCTTTACGATTCCATCTACATGCAAATCGACCCCGATAACCTTAACGAAGACGCCAATATCGACATCATCCTCGGCTTAATCAGATTTACGGTTGACGGTCTGATGGACAGGTATTTCAGAGAAGACGGTTTTGGCACCACAGAGTTCTACGAAGAAGTGAAGAACTACATCGGAATGCTTGAAAAGCTTTGTAAGAAAGCCGTTTAAACTTATTATCCTGTATAAAAAGGACGAATTCTCGTATCGAGATTCGTCCTGTTTTTATTTATTTCTTGAGTTCTTCTAAGAGCAAGTCCTTAAGGTCTCTTGCCTTATCCTTAAGTTTTGAAGGTGAGCTGGGATTCTGAAGAATCTTTGCCACAAGTTTGGATGCTACATCGTATGCCTGGTTCTTGTAAGCGAGTACCGAAATCAGGTAATCGATTGTGTTGGCATCCATTCCGCACATCTGTCCGCTCTCTTTGGATACCGCCTGAACGAATCCATCGAATGCATTCTTAAGATATACCTTCTCCTGAGCCTGAACCTGCTGCTTAAGCTGTGCGTTGTCCGGAGTATCGTCAAGTGACTCGTTCCAGCCTCTCATAAGCCATGCAGTCTTAAGACAGATGAAAGCCTTCTCGGAATCCTTTGCCTTACGAACCATAGCGTTTGCAAGAGCGAGCTGATAACGCTTGAAAGCAAATTCATAGCTGTATGTCTCGTCGTGCTCGTCTTCCCATCTGAAATTGGAAGAAATGCCTTCCTTGATGAGTTTGGCTGTTCCGGGGCTCATGGGCGCATTGTAACGTGTGAGTGCCGCATATCCGCAGATAGGACAAACAACAACATCATATTTAACTATATCGATACCTTCGAATACACTTCTTAAGTCCATCTCCTGACGAAGAAGCTTAGCCTTACCGGTCTTCATAACCTTGGCTGTAATCTTGCTGTCACAAACGGGGCACTCGAAAGTCTTATCCAAAAGGATGTCTTTTTCCTCGACTACAAGGGGTTTCGCTGCCTGTGCTGCATCGGGTTCCTTCGGTTTCTCGAAGAGATCCATATTCTCGAGGTTGCCAAGACCCATGCTGGATAATCCTGAAAACAAATCTGCCATAATGTATCGACCCTTTCTAAAGTATATCTAATTCTATCACATTATTCCGACTTAGGTAAAACAAATGAGCTCTTTAAGGAAACTATTCTGTTGAATACAAGCTTTCCTTCTTCGGGCTTTGCATCCTTGCAGTCAAGGCAGAAGAAGCCCTGACGTACAAACTGGAATGAATCGTAAGGTTTTGCCTTTAAGAGCTCGGGCTCTGCCATGCACTCTGTAAGAACAGTGAGTGAGTTGGGGTTAAGGTTTAGACTTCCGTCTTCCTTGTTGTAAACACCCTTCTCCTCATCAACGATGTTCTCGTAGAGACGGCATTCAACCTTTACTGCCTCTTTGGCGGGTACCCAATGGATTGTACCCTTAACCTTACGTCCGGTAAATCCGCTTCCCGACTTGGTCTCGGGATCATAAGTACAATGAACCTCGATAACCTTGCCGTTCTCATCCTTGACGCAGCCTGTACAGGTTACAAAGTAAGCGCTCATAAGACGAACTTCATTTCCGGGGAAAAGTCTGAAGTACTTCTTCGGAGGTTCCTCCATGAAGTCATCTCTGTCAATGTATAATTCTCTTCCGAAGGGTACCTGACGTGTTCCGAGAGCCTCATTTTCGAGGTTATTGGGAACTTCAAGCATCTCGGTCTGTCCTTCGGGATAGTTGTCGATAACAAGCTTAACAGGGTCAAGAGCAACCATCATACGAGGCTTCTTAATCTTTAAGTCCTCTCTGATGCAGTACTCAAGCATAGCATAGTCAGTTGATGAATTAGCCTTGCTGACACCGCAAAGTTCAACGAACATTCTGATAGACTCGGGTGTAAAGCCTCTTCTTCTTAAAGCTGCGATAGACACAAGTCTGGGATCGTCCCATCCATCTACAATGCCTTCCTCAACAAGCTTCTTGATATATCTCTTACCTGTTACAACGTTTGTAAGGTAAAGCTTTGCAAATTCTGTCTGCTTGGGAGCCTGCTCAGGTGTCTCCTTATAGCCAAGTTCAATAAGAACCCAGTCGTAAAGGGGTCTGTGGTCCTCAAACTCAAGTGTACAGATAGAGTTGGTGATTCCCTCAACCGCATCCTCAATGGGATGAGCGTAGTCGTACATAGGGTAGATGCACCACTTGTCACCTGTGTTGTGGTGAGTCATATGAGCAACGCGGTAAATAACGGGATCACGCATATTCATGTTGGGTGATGCCATGTCGATCTTCGCACGAAGAACCATAGCTCCGTCCTCGACCTTACCGCTCTTCATCTCCTCGAACATCTTAAGGTTCTCTTCAACGCTTCTGTCTCTTCCGGGATCGTTCTTGCCGGGCTCTGTAAGGGTACCTCGGTACTCCTTGATCTCGTCGGCACTGAGGGTTGAAACATAAGCCTTGCCCTTATTGATAAGCTTAATAGCCCCTTCATACATCTGATCAAAGTAATCGGATGCGAAGAAAAGTCTGTCTTCAAAATCAGCTCCGAGCCATTCAATATCTTTCTTTATGGATTCAACGAACTCAATCTTCTCCTTGGTGGGGTTGGTATCGTCGAAACGCATGTTGAACTTTCCGCCGTATTCCTTGGCGATTCCATAGTTTAAAAGTATGCTCTTCGCATGTCCTATGTGAAGGTAACCGTTGGGTTCGGGAGGAAAACGCGTACAAACGTGGTCATACACTCCCTCTGCAAGGTCCTTGTCAATCATCTGTTCAATAAAATTTCTGCTTTTTTCTGCTTCTGCCATGTTTTCCTCTTATCTAACAAAGTGCAAATTCTTTCGCACATCAAAATCGCGAATGCGCGCACGCACTCGTAAAGTAATCTTATCACAGATGTGAAAAAATTCAAGTTTTAGTGGTGGAAAAGGCGAATGCCGGTAAATGCCATTGTCATATAGTATTTGTCGGCACAATCGATTACCACATCATCCCTGACGGAACCGCCGGGCTGGGCGATATACTCTACGCCGCTCTTGTGGGCTCTTTCTATATTGTCTGAGAAGGGGAAGAACGCATCAGAACCAAGCGTAACGCCCTTTAAGGTGCTAAGCCATGCCTTCTTTTCCTCTCTTGTGAACTCTTCGGGCTTCTCGGTGAAAATCTTCTCCCAGGCGCCGTCCTTTAATACATCCTCACACTCATCGCCCATGTAAACGTCGATTGCGTTGTCTCTGTCGGCACGGCCGATGTCGTCTCTGAACTTAAGTCCCAAAACCTTGGGAGACTGGCGAAGATACCAGTTGTCAGCCTTGCTTCCCGCAAGTCTTGTACAGTGAATTCTTGACTGCTGGCCTGCACCGATTCCGATAGCCTGACCGCCAAGGCAGTAGCATACAGAATTGGACTGAGTGTACTTTAATGTAATCATTGCAATCTTCATGTCGATTAAAGCGCTCTCGGGGATGTCCTTATTCTTGGTAACTATATTTTCAAAAATTTTCTCGTCAATCTTTAATTCATTTCTTCCCTGCTCGAAAGTAACGCCGTAAACCTGCTTTCTCTCGACAGGCTCGGGAACATATGAGGGGTCGATCTGGATTACGTTGTAAGCGCCTTTCTTCTTCTCTTTAAGAATGGCAAGCGCTTCGTCTGTGTATCCGGGAGCGATAACGCCGTCGGATACCTCTCTTTTGATAAGTCTTGCGGTATCAACATCGCAGACATCGGAAAGGGAGATAAAATCGCCGAATGATGACATTCTGTCAGCGCCTCTTGCCCTTGCATAAGCACAGGCCAAAGGTGAAAGTTCGCCGAGATCGTCAACCCAGTAAATCTTTGCAAGCGTATCTGTAAGGGGAAGGCCTACCGCTGCTCCTGCGGGAGAAACGTGCTTAAAGGAGGTTGCTGCGGGAAGTCCTGTGGATTCCTTTAATTCCTTTACAAGCTGCCATCCGTTTAATGCATCCAAAAAGTTTATGTATCCGGGTCTTCCGTTAAGAACGGTAACAGGCAGTTCTTTGCCGTTTTCAAGGTAAATTCTTGATGGTTTCTGGTTAGGATTACACCCGTATTTTAATTCTATCTCTTTCACTTAAAAGTCCTCTCCGCGTTTTTCTATTTGTTCTTGTTAATGATTCTTGTTTCTTTTTCAAGGGTTTCAAGGTTAATGTATCTTACAAAAAGTGAAACCTTGTTGTCCTCGTTAAGGCTTGTCCAAAGCATATCCGTAAACTCATCGATATTGCCGCTTAAAGCCACCTTTTTAGGCTCTCCTTCGAAACTGGGAAGAGGATTGCCGTCTCTCATATATGTATGAATGAATCTGCCTTCGCCTGCTTTTGGATTCTTGTAGGAAAATGTGTATCTGTTACATGATGAGGGGTCTCCATCGTTGCTCTTTAAGATGGACATCTCATAGAAAAAGTCCTCTTCATTATGAAGAAGAGCTGAAATTCTGGGGGTATAGTTAGGACCGTCGGGCTCAAATTCTCTGCTTCTTAAACTCTCTTCAAAGCTTTTGCCTTCCTTAAGTCCGTCGTAAGCTGTGTCTGTCTGGTCTCCGTTTGTTACGATGGTTCTCTTGTCAAGAACTCTTACAGGAGCGTAGATAATAAGGCTTGGATCTGCAAGTTTGGCGGGATCGAATGCCTTGGTTCTGATTCCGTCGCCGTCAGTTACAAAAACTCTGTTTCGGCTGTTCTCGCTCCTTCCCATGATGAAGTAAGCGGTAACTGCGTACTTTCCGTCATCGGATTTGCCCACGACGATTCCTCGTCCGGGGTAAGCATTTTCCTTTAGTACCTTTTCAAGTGAAAGTAATTCCATTAATTCTTTGTTTCCTCCGAGTTAATATATTTTTTGAGAAAGTCCTTCTTGGGCATGGGTCTGTCGAAATAATAGCCCTGAACAAGGCGAACCTTCATTCCTTCAAGAACCTTGTACTGCTCCTTGGTCTCAATTCCTTCCACACAAATGCTTACGCCGATTGTACTAGCAAGTTCGGCAACCATCTTGATAAATGACTGCGAGTAGGCATCATCGGAAAGCTCCTTAACGAAGCCCTGATCCACCTTGATGACATCGAAAGGTATTTCACGAATGTGGTTAAGCGACGAATAGCCTGTCCCAAAGTCATCGAGGGCAATACGAACGCCAAGGCTCTTAATCTTGTTAAGAATTTCCTTCATACGCTCCATATCGTTGATTGCAAGGCTCTCGGTAACCTCAAGCGTAAGGTTTCTGGGATTGATTCCTGTTCTGTTTACAATGTCTCTTACTATTTCAAAAATGTCGGTCTGGAGAAGCTGAACAACAGAGAGGTTAACATTAACCTTGTATTCGGGTCTGCCGTGCTCATTCCAGTAACGGCAGTCCGTGCACGCTTCCTCCAAAACATGGTTTCCGATAGGATTGATAAGTCCAAGATACTCTGCCAAAGGAATGAAATCCGAAGGAGCGATAAAGCCAAGCTCTGCGGAATTCCATCTGATGAGCGCCTCGGCACCCGTACAGGGAGTTCCTTCCTTCGAAATATCAATGATAGGCTGATAGTAAACCTGGAATTCCTTATATCCGTCAGCAGTTGCGTCTCTCATGTTCTTTTCCATGTCAAGACGTCTGTTGGATGAGGATTCGATTCCGTCCGAATAATTGGCAACGCGGTTCTTACCGCTCTTCTTGGCCTCATACATGGCAATATCCGCCTTCTTGATGAGGTCCTGAACGTTCTCGCCGTCATCGGGGAAGTTGACAACACCCATACTCATCGTACAGTAGTAGTCCGCATCCTTAAGGAACCAGGGCCTTCCGAAGATGTCCTTGATTCCGTTTATAATACTGTCAAATTTAGAAAAGCTCTCAGGCGCGATAACAACGACAAATTCGTCTCCGCCCATTCGATAACAGGTGTCTTCTATTCCGTCAATACGCTGTAATGAGTGTGAAATCGCCTTAAGTAAAACGTCGCCGTACTGGTGACCTAAGCCATCGTTAATGTGCTTAAAGTCATCAAGGTCGAGGTATAGTAACGCACCCTTGGTTCCGTTCTTCTTGGCCTCATCGACATGTCTTGCAAGGTCTCTTTCACAGCACATTCTGTTATAAAGTCCTGTAAGGAAATCTGTGTAAGCCTGCTGCTCGATACGTCTCTGATAGAGCTTTTTGTCGGTAATATCATAAAGGGAGAAAAGATCAACCTTTCTTCCGTCAACCCATGTGATTCTGGTGCTTAAAAGGTCATACCACATGCCGCCTTCAAGGCATGAAAGCTCGCAGGAACCCTTTTTGTCATCATCGGGACGCCCTATATTAAGGAGGTTATCGATGGTTCCGTCCTTCATCTGTGCGGAGAAGTTGTTCTTGAATATTCTGTTTGCAAAAAGCATGGTGCCGGTCTCGGAATCCCTTACGTAAATTCCGCAGCACACATTATCAAGTACAGCTTCAAGGGAAGCGTAAGATCCTGCAAGAGAGTTTTTCTGAATACGCTTGGTAAGAATAGACTGAATAACCTTTACGGCATCGGAGATAAACTTAATCTCGTCAACCTGCCAGTTCTTGTCTGTACCAATCATCATGAATGTTGCATACATTCTCTTTTCACCCTGCATGATAAGAGGGAATGAGATGAATGCTCTTATATCGTTAACGGCCAGTTCTTCCCTGGCCTCGAAATTGTGAAGGGAATCCGTAGACAAAACTACCGGTTTTTCACCGAAAAGATAAGTCATCGAAGGGATGTTTCTGGTCTGGTCAAAGAAGGATACAACACCTTCATTGCACCACTCGGTAAGAACATCCATCTTCTTGGAGCCTGTTGTAGTCTGCATAACCTGAACGCTGCTGCATCCGATATGCTTGCCTACTACGCTTATAACCTTCTCGAGAAGTGTCTCGATGGGATCATCGCTGTCAAGAAGTCCTACGACTTCGGTAGTTGCCTCGCTTCGCTCGAGATGACGGGAAAGTTCCTCATAAGAGATGAGATTCTTTCTTGTCTCCTCCTTGGCATCCTGAACATCATTTCTGCTCTGCAAAAGGGTCTCAGAGGTCTCTCTCAAAAGATCCAAAGCATCAAAAAAGCGTTTGTCGGATGTATGCGTCTTGAAGCGATTCGATTCGTCGTCAATGACGCCTGCTACAAACCAGGCAAACTGCTTAAAATTACCGTTACTCACAGAAAGGGCCGCAAGACGAACACCGTGGTTTTTGAACTCTTCAATCGCCACGTCCTCCAATGTTCCCTCTGATACTCTCTCGAGCAACGCCTGTATTTCGGAATCGGAAATCATCTCCTTTATAAGGGCAACGTCTTCCGCATCGCCGCTTATATCGGTCATAGGATAACCGTCCGTATCAAAGCACTGCACAAATAAATCTGCTGTCTTGCAGAACTTTTCCTGAAAGTGTAAAACTTCCCTGCTGATGTCCATATACTATTATTTGCCTCCCATAGCATAGCAACTGTGGGCACACTCCCACAGTTACTATAACTATATCACACCTGTATGCTCAGGTGCAATAGATGTAGCGGTAGTCATATAGTACTACGCTAAATCTTGTGTATTATCTCTCGTCAGGGCTGTAGTTGGGAGCTTCCTTCGTGATGTGAATATCATGAGGATGGCTCTCCTTTAAGGAAGCGGCTGAAATCTTGACAAATCTGCCTTTCTCCTTAAGCTCCTCGATGTTTCTTGTACCACAGTATCCCATACCTGAACGAAGTCCGCCCAAAAGCTGGAATACGGTATCCTCCAAGAGTCCCTTGTACGCAACGCGCCCTTCTACGCCTTCAGGTACAAGTTTCTTGGCATTGGTCTGGAAATATCTGTCCTTACTGCCGTTTTCCATGGCAGCGATGGAACCCATTCCTCTGTATACCTTATATTTTCTTCCCTGGAATAATTCGTAATCTCCGGGTGATTCGTCACATCCTGCAAACATTGAACCCATCATGCAGACATTACCGCCGGCTGCGATAGCCTTTGTGATGTCACCTGAGTACTTGATACCGCCATCTGCGATAATCGGGATTCCGTACTCTTTTGCAACCGAGTATGCATCCATAACTGCAGAAATCTGAGGAACACCGATGCCTGCAACGACACGTGTCGTACAGATGGAACCGGGTCCGATACCAACCTTAACCGCATCTGCACCTGCTTCGATCAAAGCCTTTGTTCCTTCCGCAGTTGCAACGTTACCTGCGATAACCTGCAAATCGGGATATTTTTCTTTAATCATCTTTACGCAGTTAAGAACGTTTTGTGAATGGCCGTGTGCGGAGTCGAGAACGACCACGTCAACCTTCGCATTAACCAAAGCTTCAACTCTTTCAAGAACGTTTGCCGTAATTCCTACAGCAGCGCCGCAAAGAAGACGTCCCATTGAATCCTTTGCAGAAAGAGGATATTTGATTGTTTTCTCTATATCTTTAATTGTGATCAAGCCTTTAAGATTAAAGTCATCATCAACAATAGGAAGTTTCTCTTTTCTTGCCCTGGCAAGGATTAACTTTGCCTCTTCAAGAGTAACTCCTTCCTTAGCTGTTATAAGTCCTTCGCTTGTCATGGACTCTTTGATTTTCTTGGAAAAATCTGTCTCGAATTTGAGATCACGGTTTGTGATGATTCCCACGAGCTTCTTACCTTCGGTGATGGGAACACCTGAAATTCTGAACTTACCCATCAACTCGTCAGCGTCCTTCAAAGTGTGCTCGGGTGAAAGTGAGAAGGGATCTGTGATAACTCCATTCTCTGAACGTTTAACTTTGTCTACCTCGTCTGCCTGAGCTTCGATAGACATGTTCTTGTGGATGATACCGATTCCGCCCTGTCTTGCCATTGCGATTGCCATGCGGTGCTCTGTAACGGTATCCATTCCCGCACTCATAAGAGGGATGTTCAATACGATTGACTTTGTAAGGTGTGTGTGCAAGTCAACGTCGTTGGGAACAACCTGTGAATAGCCGGGAACCAAAAGCACATCATCAAAAGTAATGCCTTCGCCGATAATCTGACCCATTTTTCTCCTCCTGTTTTTTGAATAAATAAGTATAAGAAAACTTCCCTGCCCTTAGGCCTGGAAGTTTATGCACTGGTTAATATTGAAATACTTTTCTGGGCGCAACAGTCTTAATAGCCTTCAGAAGGTCTTCTGAAGGATTGAAAATCACTTTCTCTTCGCCCTTGTAATACATGACATAGCGGGAATCGGGTGTGTCTGCGATTCCGGTGCTGAAGTCTTTAACTTTTACCTGACGGTTCTTGTAGCTGTCAAGTTCATGAGAATTCACGGGAGCGATAATCTCAATCCCGTCAATGTCGTACTTTGCAGCCTTTTTTCTCTTGCTCTGGTCAAGAATCTTGTCAACGCTTAATTCCTTGTCGAGGTAAAGGTACTCGAACTCAACATTGGAATATCTCTTAACAAACCATGCGCCAACCCCGAAAGCAATACCAACGATAAAGCTTATGGGGGATGCGATAAGTCCAAATATAATTGCTATGCCTGCAACAATCGTAAGAATCCACTGACAAATTGTTCCGATTATTGAGGGCTTACGTGCCACAAGGCATTCTACATATGTCTCGCTCATTAGAAATCTCCTGAATATTAATTATTATTAAAGCACACTTTTACTCCCCAGTAAAGGTGTAAAATTAGTCAAACCTTTCGGAACTTTAAAACAAAATTCCGTCAAAATCACTCGTCAAACAAAGGAGTGGAAAAATAGCGTTCAGCAGTGTCGGGAAGTACGGTAACTACGGTCTTGCCCTTGCCAAGCTTTTTGGCAAGTTCCAAAGCGGCTGCCACGTTGGTTCCGCTTGAAATTCCGCACATGATTCCTTCCTTTGAAGCCAAAGACTTTGCAGTCTCTATTGCTTCATTGTCTGTAACGATGTAGATATCTTCATATATATTGGTATTAAGGTTTCCGGGAATAAGTCCATCGCCTATACCCATCTGAAGGTGGGTTCCGATGCTTCCTCCCGAAAGGATTGCAGCATTCTCAGGTTCAACCGCCCAGATAGTAATATCAGGGTTTTTCTCTTTTAAAACCTCACCTATGCCGCTTAAGGTTCCGCCGGTTCCAAAACCTGAACAGAATCCGTGGATAGGTCCATTTACATCCTCAAGGATTTCAAGAGCTGTGGAAATCTTGTGTACCTGAGGGTTTGCGGGATTCTCAAACTGCTGGGGGATGAAGACATTTGGATCATTTGCCGCCATCTCCTCTGCCTTTCTTACGCACTCATCGATGCAGTCTCCGATATTGCCGGCATCATGTACAAGAATAACCTCCGCACCATAATGACGAACAAGTTTATGACGCTCCTCCGATACGGAATCGGGCATGATGATAACGGTCTTGTAACCTCTGACCGCACCGATTAACGCAAGGCCGATTCCCTGGTTTCCGCTTGTGGGTTCTACAATAATTGTGTCCTTATTTATAAGGCCCTTTTTCTCAGCATCAAGAATCATGTTGTAGGCGGTTCTTGTTTTGATTGAGCCTCCCACATTAAGGCCCTCAAACTTAACAAGGACATCTGCGCTGTCCTCGCCCACCATATGATTGAGGCGCACAAGCGGGGTGTGTCCCATTGCCGCCAGGATATTTTCGTATACCATAAAAACCTCGTTATATTTTTCTAAAGCAATATATTAAGCATTTCCGGTAAGCCAGTCAAGGAATGCTCTTCCAAGGCTTGCTCTCGTCTCGGTAATAAATCCAAATACTATCTCGCTGTCCTCAGGATAAAAACCGGCTTCGTCAATCTTTTTACGAAGGTCGCCCTCAAGGAAGATTCCAATAGGTACAGGGTCTTCCATTGCATCGGGGTTCTTTCTGTCCACTGTATCCTCGGGCAGAACCGGTGCGTTCTCTCCTGCTATCTCCGCGTATTTTTCGGCATCGTCCTCTTCTGCCTTGGCCATATCATAATAATAGAAATGATCCTTATATTTTTCTATCTGCTCGGGAGTCAAAACATTCCTTAAATCCATAAATGTTCCGCTCTTTGCGTAGTTCGTGTAAAGGTCTTTCTCCATTACGGCATTGTCGACATCGCCCGCATAAATCATAGCGACAAACTTCTGCATCATGGCCATTGAAGTCTGGTCATAGGCATTGGTCGAAAACTGGGTTCTGTCGTCCAAAACAACCATGTATTTATCAAGATCCACATCGGTCGTCTCGGCAAACTCATCCATAAAGCCGATTTCCTCATTTACGGAATAACTGTTTAAGAAAACGCAGTAATACGCGTATTCCTTATTTGTTACGATATCTTTTATAAAAATCACTGCTAAGAGAAGGAGAAAGATGCCCACAATTGTGTGCACCTTGTAATAGTACCAAAAGTAATCAAGTTTCTCCTTGAAACTCTTGTTCTTTATCGATTCTCTTTCTTCTTTAAATTCATCCATTACTGCCATGACAAATTAAATCCTTCCTGCTCCGTCACCTATGTCTACAACATAAAACTCTGCCTTGTAGCCCGTTTCCTTCTCATAGGGTTCGTCGATTGCCTTGATGAAAGCATCAACAGCGTCATTTTTTACAATGCTTACAGTACAGCCGCCAAAGCCGCCGCCTGTAATTCTGGAGCCGATAACGCCATTCTGCTCCCATGCAAGCTTGGTTAAAAGGTCGCACTCTTTACATGAAACCTCATAATCATCTCTCAAAGAAACATGGGAAGCGTTCATAAGTTTTCCGAAAGTCTCAATGTCGTTGGCCTTAAGTGCTTCAACTGCCTTGATGGTTCTGATATTCTCATAAACCGCATGCTTTGCACGCTTCCTGCACACTTCGTCCTTAATCGCATCCTTGTGTGCTTCAAACTCTTCCTCTGTAAGATCACCGAGAGTCTTAATGTCAACAACCTTCTGAAGGTCTGAAAGAGCAGTCTCGCACTCATGTCTTCTGTCATTGTATGCGCTTGTTACAAGGCTGTGCTTAACCTTTGAGTTTGTAATAACAATCTTTGCATCGGGAAGCTTCACGGGCGCATGCTCATATTTTAATGTATTGGTATCAAGGAAAATAGCGCAGTCCTTCTTGCCCATCGCAGAAGCAAACTGATCCATAATTCCGCAGCTTAAGCCATTATAATTGTTCTCGGAATACTGGCCGTACTTTGCAAGGTCGATTCCTGTAACATCATCGAAGCCATAGGTGTGCTTAATCATTGTTCCCGTAAGGACTTCAAGCGAAGCTGATGATGAAAGGCCGCTTCCTGCAGGGATGTCACCCCAGATTAAGATATCTGCGCCTTCTTTTATCTCATATCCGTTCTTAATGAAAGTCCAGAAAACTCCCTTTGGATAAGCTGTCCAGTTCTCATCCTTACAGGGTTTGAAATCATCGAGAGATGTAGTGACAACACCATTTTTTTCAAAGTTAAGAGAATAGAATCTTAAGGTTCTGTCCTCTCTTTTATTAATCATTCCATATGTACCGATGGTTAAAGCACAGGGAAAAACATGTCCGCCGTTGTAGTCTGTGTGCTCACCTATAAGGTTTACTCTGCCGGGGGCAAAGAACCAGTCCTTTGGTGCAGCGACTCCAAACTTCTCTGCAAATGCTTTTTCCATCATTTCACGGATTTCTTTTCTTTCCATATAAGATACCTTTCATATGTTTGGCAGGTTGCCTTTTGACAGGCGTTCCGGTTCATCCGTCGCGTTCTGTATCCGCGCACCTCGTTATTATAGCATAGTTTCAATTTGAATTTCATCCCTGAAATTTCATATATGGTACATTCTTCCTTAACCGGCTTAGCGATAATTCTATCTGGCTGTCGAATCCGGAGTTATGTAAACTATCATGCCATAAAAGCATATAAAAAAAGCAATTTCTGGCATTTTATTATGCTTTTGGGATGTGTCATTTTTTTACATGACATATAAAATCATGGTTTTTGGCCATTTTATTATGCTTTTTTTGAGTTTTACAGCTTGATTTTCTTCCAATCTACCTCTTCAACCTGAAATATCCCTGAAAAAAGCATAA
>JAGACI010000244.1 GCA_017614185.1 Lachnospiraceae bacterium
CGTCTTCCGTCATGTTCCAGTATTCATCGCCCTCATTTACGAAGTACTCAAGGCCGATCCATACGGTATTCTCCAGATCCTTAATCATGTAAGGAGACCAGTTGTTGTAAATCTGGAATCTTCCGAGTTTAACTCTTCTGTCCTGAACATATACCCAGTTATCGGGAACGATGTTACCCATCGTTTTGATGTCTGTCTTATTCACAAGTTTAAGCTTGGGAATAAGAACACCGAGTGTCATGTAATCACGATAAGGAAGTCCTGCTGCAATCCTTGCTTCATCTGCGGGAACGTCATTCATTCCTGCAACAAGATCCTTAACAGGCATTGAGGAGATGATGTAATCACCTTCAACCGTAACTTCTTCACCGCTCTTCATATCTTTATAAACAAGAGATGTAAGTCTGTCCACTCCGTTCTCGGTAACCTTGTTAACTCTTACAACCTTTGCGTTCTTAACAATTGTACCGCCGAGTTTCTCAACCTCGGATGCGGTTACGTCCCAAAGCTGACCGGGGCCAAGCTTAGGATACTTAAACTCTTCGATAAGTGAAGTGTTAACCTTACGATTCTTCACCTTAAAGAGTCTTCCGAAGAAGTCCTTAATGATTCCGAAAATCGAAAGTCCTTTGGTTCTCTGAGCTCCCCAGGAAGCATCAATCTCAGAAGGATGCCTGCCCCAAAGGTTCTCTGTATAGTATTCAAAAAACATCGAGTACAGTCTCTTACCGAAACTGTTGATGTAGAAATTCTCAAGGTTTGTAACGGGTCTTTTGTGGAATACACTTGCAAGATATGAGAATCCTACCTTCATTGTTGTAAGGAAGCCAAAGTTCTTAAACGTCTCAGGCTTTAATGAAATGGGATAATCATAGAACTTGTCATCAAAAAGAATTCTCGAAACCCTGTGTCTTGTAAGCATAACCCTGTCCTCTTTTTCAGGATCGGGGCCGGACTTTGCCACATGGCTTTCTCTGTTTAGAACTATGTCATCATATGACTTGGAACCCTGCATGGGAAGCATCTCATCCCACCATGCATTTACTTCGGGAATCTTGGAGAAAAATCTGTGTCCTCCCATATCCATACGATTCCCTTTGTAGTCAACAGTCTTCGATATACCACCGAACTGTTCGGTTTCCTCAAAAACCGTAACCTCAATATCATTGCTCTTTTTAAGCAGCTCATACGCTGCGGTAAGGCCTGCCGGGCCCGCACCGATAATCAAAGCTTTCTTGCTCATATCAAGCTCCCATAAGATTTAAATTCTGTATATTATAAACAGTTCGATGCATCATAATCAAATCCATTATGCGCTTTTCTCCCCTTATGATATAATACTATATGAGGGTGTCCAATCGCAACGGAGAAAAAGATGCTTACCAAAATCATCTACGTTATTGTCGACTGTTTTGCAATAATAAGCCTTATCTTCACCGTCAGAGCTCTTACCCGCCTTGGCAGTCAGGCATGTTTATGTCTTAAGAAAGCAATGATTTCCGCAATTGTTGCAATCATTGCCAATATTTGTGTTGCGCTCTCTTTTAATCGTCTTTCAGCAGAAATTGCTTACTGTGCATACTTTGCGACAATCGACTGGATTCTTTTTTATCTCGGCGGTTTCTGCGTTTTATACACCGAGCACGAGCATAGCTACCATAATCTTAAAATTCCTTTCGGCTTTGCAATGGGAGTAGATTCACTCTCAATTCTATTAAATCCGTTTTTCCATCACAGTTTCTACATATATGAGACAACCGACAAAACCGGCAGCATCTTCTATCAGACCGGTTTCTACCCCGCATACTACATGCACCTTGCTGTAGACTATATCATTCTTCTGGTAGCAGTAAGCTACATCATCTACAGGATTGCGACAATGTACGGGTTTTATCGAACCAAATACGTCATTATCATCTCTGTCCTTGCCTTCATCGTAATTTTAAACATCGCCTATATGGCCTTAAAAATGGTGCTTGACGCATCAGTTGTCTTCTATGCTGTCGGCGGAGTTTTGATATACATAAGTATCAATGTATTCGTTCCGAGGAGTCTTATGATTTCCTCGATTGGCCGCGCCGTGGACGGGATGACAGAGGGCCTTATTCTTCTTGATATTGCAAACAACTATATCTACTCAAACTCCTTTGTAAAAGAGCATTTCGGAATTGATGCCGAGACTTTTAACATAGATAAGGAACCTGTTGCGACTGTAATGCGTGCCCTTGAAGATGACGGAAGTTCAATCGGTGAGACCGTTTATATCAAGCATTCGGAAGACGGCAATCAAAAGAAGGACAGACATTACAGAATCAAATACAATGAGATTCAGGAAAAGAAAAACCGAATCATCGGTTCCTATTTCCTGATAGAAGATACCACCGAAGAAGTATTTTTCTTAAATGAAATAAGACAGGCGCAGATAGCGGCAGATAAGGCAAACGAAGCAAAGAGTACATTTCTTGCAAATATGTCCCATGAGATCCGTACTCCTCTTAACTCGGTGCTTGGCCTTAACGAGATGATTCTTCGCTCGACTACCGACCCGAAGCTTAGAGAGTACGCAGAAGGAATCAAGACCTCAAGCGACATCCTCCTAAGCCTTATAAACGATGTTCTCGATTTTTCCAAAATCGAGGCAAGAAAAATGGATGTTGCAATCGCTCCCTACAATCCTCATGATCTCTTAAGGGAGTGCTACTTCTGTTTTGAACAGATGGCACAGAAAAAGGATCTCTACATTAAGATAGAGTGTGAAGAGTCAATGCCATCAATGCTTTCAGGCGACTATAAGCTCATCAATCAGGTGCTTTCAAACATCGTTTCAAACGCCATCAAGTACACCTCAGAAGGCGGCGTGACCATCAAGATGAGCTTTAAGGATGCTCTTATCATAAGCGTCAAAGATACCGGTATGGGAATAAAGGAAGACGACATTCCCTTGCTTTTCGATGCATTTAAACGTGTCAATGAAAAACAGAACGCTTCCATCCAGGGAACCGGTCTTGGCCTTGCAATCACCAAGGAACTGGTTGACCTTATGAAGGGCACAATCGATATAGAAAGTGAACTTGGAAAAGGCTCAGTATTTAGCGTCCACCTGCCTCAGGTTGTCAAGGATTCAAGGGCCATCGGACCCTTCTCCAAGCAGTCTTCGAAAAGCAGTGAGATTTATCACGAAAGCTTTAAGGCCCCCGAAGCAAAGATTTTGCTTGTTGACGACGTTCCAATGAACCTCATGGTTGTCGAAGGACTGCTTCGTCCCACAGAGGTTAAAGTCGATAAGGCATCGGGCGGTGACGAGGCGATTGAACTTTGCAAGAGTGTCAGATACGACCTTATTCTCCTCGATCACAGAATGCCGGACAAGGACGGTGTGGAAACCTTTAACATCATCAAAGAAGAAGGTCAGAACACAGATACTCCCGTTATCATGCTTACGGCAAACGCATTAAACGGTGTAGAAGAAGAATACAAAAATATAGGCTTTGCAGATTACCTGTCAAAGCCTACAAAGCCTGCCGATTTGGAGGCAGCGCTCGTTAAGCACCTGCCCTCCGAAAAGGTCATCAAAATGTAATAATCTAATGATTTCTTAATGCCTTCCTAACGGCGTCGTATCAAAAACTTCTTCATGTCACTCAGGCCTCAAGGTAAGCCACAACAGGCTCAATAAACTTAATATCGGAGATATCATAAGAGCTGCCTATCATGGAACCCACTTCTCTTTCCTTCTCGTTCTTACTCTTTTTCAAGGTCGACACAAATGCTTTCATGGCAAGCTTTGAAGGGAGTTTCATTTTGTCATAGTCAAATCCACCCTGGCAATAAAATGCCTGCATGTATGTCTTTTGTTCCTCTGAAAGCATTCCCTCCATAGCAACGTCCACATCAGGGTTGTCCTTGGGGCTTCCGGGACGTTTTTATTAATCAATGTTCTCAATAGTAAATTTAACTGTTTCACCGCAGTCGTATACCCTTATTTTCAGGGGTTTTTAACGTTTGTTGTACTGCTCTA
>JAGACI010000245.1 GCA_017614185.1 Lachnospiraceae bacterium
CGTTTCTTCCCTTTATTTCGAGCATTATCATATAAATTTCCCTTTTATTTCTTGTTTTATATGACGCTTCACATCCCTCTTTTGGGCACTATCATATAAATCCCCCTCTTTTTCCTGTTTTTATATGACACTCCTCACCTCCCGTTTGGACGCTGTCATATAAGACTGCGCGTTCCGGCTCAATTATATATGACGCTCACCTTTCCTCCTACGAGCGCTGTCATATAAATTTCCTCCGTCCTCTTCTCTTTATATGACAGCCTATATTCATACTTTCACTAGCATCATATAAAAGTGAACACTATCACGTTTTTTATATGACAGCATCAATTTTGAGTAACGTAACCGTCATATAAAAACTCATTAGTTGCCGGATATTATATAATGTACAGATTTTTTATTACTGAAATAATGCAGAGGACACGTCCTGCCTTTTATATATTTAACAAAATGTTTTATTATAAACAAAACAAGTGATATAATTTGAATATGAGTGACAAACGCGAGTATAACACAACTTTATGCTACATAATAAAGGACGGAAAAGCCCTCATGCTACATCGCAACAAAAAGGAGCATGACATCAACAAAGCTAAGTATATCGGTGTGGGCGGACATATCGAATACGGCGAGTCACCCGAGGAGTGCATTGTCAGAGAGGTAAAGGAAGAAACGGGACTTACCATGAATTCCTATACCTTGCGTGGCGTTATTACATTCGTTCTTGATGATGCTAATGAATATGCATTCCTTTATACATGCGATGATTTTTCAGGAACTCTTAATGAGGAATGTAACGAAGGTGACCTTGAGTGGGTTCCCTTTGATAAAATCTTGGACCTTCCGCTCTGGGAAGGCGACAAGGTGTTTTTGAAGCTTCTTGCTGACAACGCACCCTTCTTTTCTTTGAAACTTGCATACGAACACGACAGATTAATAGAAGTAAGTATAAACGGCAATAAAGAATAGACACACAACACCACGGAGGAACCATAATGAAAACTCGCAAGATGTCTCTATCCAACAAGATCGTTATTGTAATGCTACTCCTAATCATTGTTTCTGACGTTCTCTTAAGCGGCATGGCATATCTTAGAAGCCGCGAATCCCTCAGAGAGCAGATTGACGCTCAGGCTCTTAATATCGCCAATTGTATGGCCGCCAGCATTGACGGTGATATTTTTGACCTTATCACCGAAGGAAGCGAAGACAGCGAAGAGTTTCAGGCTGTCATGGAAAAGCTTGAAATCTTCAGGGATTACGGTGGAGTAGAGTATGCTTACACAGTGCGAAGCACAGGCCAAGGAGCAGAATTTGTCGTAGACTCCGATCCTGAAGAACCGGCCGATATCGGTGAAGAATTCGGAGATGATTCCGCTGAACTTAAACAAGCCCTGTCCGGTAAAAGCGTTGTAACTGCAGACCCGTATACTGATGAATGGGGAACTCACCTTTCGGCATATGCTCCTTTCTATAACTCATCAGGTCAGGTATCAGGCCTTGCCGTTGTTGATATAAGCATGACGACAGTTGAGGACAGCCTCAAGACATTGCTTGTTAACGTTGTAATAATGAGTGTCGTAATTGCTGTAGTCGGCATCATACTCCTATTTATAATCAGGAACGCATTGAATAAAGGCTTTGTTACATTGAATACCGAAGTTGAAGCTCTTACGCAGGGCGACGGTGATTTGACCAGAACAGTCAATATGAATTCCGGAGATGAATTTGAAGTAATTGCCGGAAACATGAACACATTTATAGAGCAGATAAGAGATATCGTCGAAGGCGTCAAAAAGAATGTATCCGGTTCGGTATCCGCTTCGGACGAACTTGCCTACGCTGCTTCTACCGCTTCGTCAACAATGGGCGAACTCTCGGATGTTATCGATGATATGGCCGATGGTGCTTCAAGGCAGGCAAGTGATATCAACAATGCCACAGGCAACATTGAAGACATTGTTGAAAGGCTTGGCAAGATGGATGATACCGTAGTCAAGGCCAACGAATTCACTGATAACATGAACCGCAATTCAACCACTGTTTCCGAGAACTTCGATGTGCTGATTAAAGCAATTCAGAATTCAATGGAGAATCTTAGAAGCGTGACAAACGAGATGACGACGGTTGCAGGCTCCGTTAATGAAGTTAAAGATGCAGCCAATGCAATAAATGCCATTGCAAGTCAGACCAACCTTCTTTCGTTAAATGCTTCAATCGAGGCTGCAAGGGCAGGTGAAGCCGGCAGAGGATTTGCGGTTGTTGCTGAAGAAATCGGTCTCCTAGCAGACCAGTCCAATGATTCGTCTGCATCCATAAACAGAATCATGGATGAACTTGATAAAGAAACCAAAGAGGCAATAAGACTTGTTGATCAGCTTAACAGCGTAATGGCTGAGCAGGAAAAAACGAGTTTGGTATCCAAGGAGTCACTTGGCCTTCTCTTTGAAGATATTGGTAATACCAGAGAGACTTTCGGACTTATCAAAGAAAGTGTTGCTCAGATTCAGGATGCATGTACATCCCTTGACAGTTCGATTCAAAGCCTGGCTTCAATATCCGATGCCAATGCGGCAAGCGCAAGCCAGACGGCTTCTTCGATAGCAGAAATCAGAGATGTTACAAAGACCGTTTCCGAGATGGCTGACAATATCAAGTCGCTCTCAGGAAACCTGGGAAATATGGTAGACAGATACAAGGTATAAAAAGAGGGCAGGTGCAACGCACCTGCCTTTTAAAACAAATCCAAACTACTGTCCAAGTAAATTTCTTCTCTTACTTTAAGCCTAAACTCGGGTTTGACCATATAGTACAAAAGCATCTCGAGTATCACTGCGCTTCCAAGGCTTCGACCTTCAATTTTGAAGTTTGTAAAGCCCATCGGCATGTATATGTTAAGTATATCTTCAGTCCCGATGAATCCGGGATTCTCCATCGCATCCGAGAAGCGATATCCCCTTGATGCATTCGGAGAAACGCAGATATGGTCTTCACACTCTTCTCCAAGGCTCTTCCTGCTTACGTTCTCGTAGCACTTCTTCCTGTCGTGGCAATTAAACGAGCAGCATTCGTTACACAGGAATTCAACCTTCCTCTTTTGTCTCTCAGATAAAGCATTAAGCTTGTCAAACTCTTTATTCAGTCTGAAATCGGGAACCACATACGAAAACTCTTCCCTGTTAAGTTCATCCTCAAATCCTTCAAAGTCCGTAATAACCTTCGTTGTTGAGGAAACAAAGTAAAAGTCTTTGTATTTATCCTTTATATAATCAAGCAAAAGATCAGAATGTATGATTACGCCATTTGATGCTTTTCCGTTTTTCTCAAAAAGGGCACAAAGCCTGTTGCACTCTTTATCGGAAAGATGTTTTTCTTCAAGCAAAGAATTACTGAATGTAAGTCTCGAAGAAATGCCATATTCCCGCATAAGTGCGGCAACCTTTTCAGGCTCTTCTTCTCCAAATCCTACTCTTCCGCCGCCCCATACAGCATCCATCGGAGCTCCGTAGATTGAGCCTATCTCGCACCAGTCGTAAAAGTACTCCCTGTGCTCACGAAACAGCGGCAGGAATTCACTGTATAAATCATAGAATTCAAAAAGTCCCGGTAAATGATAATACGCCACAGAGCGCATCGGTTATTTCTCCTTCTTCGTCAAA
>JAGACI010000246.1 GCA_017614185.1 Lachnospiraceae bacterium
AACGAACGATAAGGGAAGCACAAGAGAAATGATAGAGGCTCTTTCAAGGGTTCCTTTATTGTTTGAGCCCGGTACCGAGTGGAACTATTCTCTCTCTCACGATGTTGCGGCAGCAGTCCTTGAGGTTGTTACCGGAATGAGCTTTGGAGAGTACCTTAAGAAATATATCTTTGAGCCTCTGGGAGCCAATGATTTTTACTTCCAAAGACATATCGACAAAGCGACTCACGACAGAATCTGCGCAATATATACGGCAGATAACGACAGACCACCTTTTTATGGAATAAGCGATGAGAAGGCAGATGAGTTTACGTTTACACAAAACTATGAAAGCGGAGGAGCGGGACTTATCGGAAGTGTTGATTCATATATTCTTGTGGTCGATGCTTTGGCCTGCGGCGGAGTAGGCAAAACAGGAAAGAGAATCCTTAAGCCTGAGACGGTTGAGCTTTTCACACATCCATATACAACCTTTGGACAGCTCAAGAAGGATTTTGATTCCTTAAACAGAATCGGCTATGAATACGGACTTGGAGTAAGAGTTCTTGTAGACGGTACGAAGTCAAAGAGTCCTGTCGGAGAATTTGGATGGGATGGCGCAGCAGGTGCTTATGCTTTGGTAGATACCAAGAATAAGATTTCTGTTTTCTATGCTGAACACGTTACATGCTTTGGTGATAACTATCACGTGATTCATCCAAAGATCAGAGATTTGATTTACGAAGGTTTGGAATAAAAAAGTGGCAGGGTTTTGAAAACCCTGCCATTTTGATTAAGCTGTAATTGTCTGAGTCTTGTAAAGTCTTACTGTAAAGAAAGTCATTACCGCAACCAGAACAATTCCTGCGGCTATAGCACTCCATGCAGATTCATCAAGAATTCTTGCAAAGAAGAATCCGATTTTTGCGGGAACTGAATCGGGGCGGTTGCTCATTGCTGATGCAATTCTCGGACCACCGAGAGTAAGGAGCATCCAAAGGGCCCACATAGCCCAGAAGAACTTTCTTTCAAATTTTACAAAAAGCATTCCCATGAACATTGAAAAGATTGGGAATATAAGGCAAAAGATAACAGCAGCAAGAGGATTAACGGATGAGGGATTAAATATAGCTTCGTGTTCCGCACTCGGGAAGACGAACTTCTCTGCAAGAACAGTCAATCCGCATACTGCAATTGTAATTATGATATCGAGTAAGAGTACAAGGTATCTCGAGAACATGTAATTGCCTCTTGTAACTCCCATTGTTACTGCCAGTGTAAAGCTCTGTCTCTCGGCAAAAGCAGATCCGAAGATGAGGCAAAAACCGCCTGCGACGAGTACCATCAATGAACCCATCTCCAAATAGTATTCTCTTCCTGTACCAAAATAGATTGCTGTGGCAAGGATGATTCCGAAAAATGCTCCAATTACCGGAATCAGTACGAAGAGCTGAAGATCGCTTATTTCAACAATCAAATTCTTTTTAAACATTTTAAGTGTATTCATATCTGTATTTTCTCCATGATTAAAATCAGAAATCAATATTCCTATTCCTAAGCACTGCGTATAATGCAAGGAAAAACAGAACATCCAAAACAAGTCCGGCAAGTGCAATCAATGCCCACGGTATAGATGCTATGGTTGCAAGAGCACCTGCATTTGAGGATGAATTAAACATAAACATTGTGAAAGCAACCGTGCAGGCTACAACGAATGCAATGTAGAGAATCATTCCAAGTGTCTTGCCAAACTTTGCCGAAAGAATTGAGATAAGTGCACCAAGTGCATGCATAACAAATACTGCTGCAAGAATCAGGGGCCATAATCCCAGATATTCTTTTACTACTTCAAAGTTATTTACTGAGTAAAAAGCTATTCCGATAACCAGTCCTATAAAAGTGATTATATGCTGTGCAATTTCCATTCCGAGTAGTGATGGTAATCTTGTGCTTCCGAAGGAAACAGACAAGGGATAATTCACAGTTACATTAGTGAATGCATATACCATCACGAGGAGGACGGCTGTGAATGCCACATAACCTGCTGAGTGATTAAGGATTTTGGCGATACTGAACTCTCCATCCATTGTTGTGGTTACAATGGTGATACCGATCATCATTGCGGCAACAAGGCAAAAGGTTTTAACAAAATAAGTAAACCAGTACTTTAGATTTCTTCCGAGTCCTTTCATTTTAGTTAAGCCTCCTTACCACACATAGCAACGAAAATCTGCTGGAGAGACATGGGCTGAACAGAAACGTCATAGCCCTTGGTATCAAGGTCAGTCTCACCATCCTTAAGAGCGATGGTAGCACCTTTGCTTCTTCCGATTTTCTCGGTATTATATACTGTTCTGTCTGCGATTATGGAATCAATCTCTTCCTCTTTACCGCTTACATGTACTACTGATTCGATAAGATCGTTGGTATTCTTCTTAAGAAGGATGTTACCCTGATCGATCATGATTACTTCTTCGAATACGTCTGCAGCTTCCTCAATGATGTGAGTTGAAATTACAAATGTTCTTCCGGTTGCCGCGAAATCATCAAGCAAAATCTTATAAAACTTTTCTCTTGCTACGATATCAAGACCTGCAACAGGCTCATCAAGGAAGGTGTAATCTGCCTTACTTGCAAGAGCAACAATGATTGTTACCATTGACATCATACCTTTTGAAAGTTTTGAAATTCTCTTCTTTGTATCAAGACCGAAAGACTTAACAAGCTCATCAGCATATGCCTTATCGAACTTGGGCATGTAAATAGCCGCAGCCTTCAAATAATCTTTAACCTTGGTTGTGTTGGCACCGTTTCCGTTCATGGGATTCAACTCTCTTGAGAAGCAGATGAGGTCTCTTGCATCCTGATTCTCCCAAACGGGCATTCCGTTAACGGTAATCTCGCCGCTTGTTGCGGGGTTCTGACCGCTTGCTACGGAAAGAAGTGTTGTCTTACCTGCACCGTTTCTTCCGATGAATCCGTAAATCTTACCTTTCTCGATCTCGAGGTTAACACTGTGAAGTACCTCGTTGTGACCATATGCCTTTACTAAATCCTTGCAAACTAAACTGTTGTCGCTCATTTTAATACTCTCCTTTTCTCCTAATTCGCTTCTTTAATCATTGTCATAA
>JAGACI010000247.1 GCA_017614185.1 Lachnospiraceae bacterium
ATATTCTTCTTTTCGGCTTCATTGACAAACATGTCCTTGATGCCTTCAACCATTCACTTAATTGATGTGGCAACATGGTTATACTTAACCTTGCCGCTCTCAATACTGGACATGTCAAGAATCTCGATAATCAGATTCAAGAGGTCCTTACCTGACATGATAATCTTGCCAAGGTACTCATCAAGTTTGTTCTGGTCATTTTTCTCCTTCTTAGCAATTTCTGCAAATCCGAGAATTGCGTTCATGGGAGTACGGATATCATGGGACATATTGTTGAGGAATACACTCTTTGCCTTGTTGGCTGATTCTGCCATCGCAAGCGCTTCCTCAAGTTTCTTCTTGTCTTCCTGCTCTTTGGAAAGAAGATCCTGAATACTTCTTATTGTAAGGTAAGCAGAAACAGGAATATTGCCCTGTCTCTCCTGAAGGATAAATGTGGCGCACTGCCATTCTCTCTCATCACTGCTGATCCTTACAGAGTATTTACACTCTATGCTGTCATGCGTCATCAGCTCGATTCTTGCACGATTAAGATCAAAGAACTGGGATATCTCACCCTTATTGTTTTCATCCTCAGGAATGCTGTCTATTCTGTCAGAGTTGATTGAATCATAGTTATAGTTAAATTTATCCGATGTGATTGTGGGATAAATCATATTTATCGTATGTTCTCTGAAATGAACAAAATAGATTTCACGATATGAATAAAGTGTACTTGCAAGAGCCTGCTCAATGATACCCTTTTCCTTTTCACCCTTTGCAATGATATACTTTTCTCTCTCGGTAGAGATAATATATGTGTACATCAAAAGTTCAGCGATGGTCGTACCGACACAAAGGGAAGGAATATCGCTCCAAAGAATCTGGAGGGCGCTTCCAAACAGAGGAATTGAGAGGAAAAGAATAACCTTGCTCGCTCTTTTCTGCATGAACTCGTCTTTGCTTTTTCTGAATTCCTGATGTCCTCTTAATATTACAAAGATTTCATAGAAATATCCGCAGATAGCCTGAACAAAGTGCAGACTGCCACGATGATATTCAAGTGAATCATCAATGACAAAGATTGCTCCGGTCCAGTAATTAGACAAAGTAAGAACAATAATTATGAGCGCAGGTATAAAAAGGAGGGTGTTTTTGAATTTCTCCTTCGCGACATTCTGATTTCCAAAGTAAAAAGTCTCTGCCAAAAGGTACCAGCAAAATGCAACAAAGGCAGAAGCAATATAATAAAAGAAATTAGCCGCATATATTAATGCAAAACTTTTGGGGATGACATTATCTGTGCTTAGGGCCCAGATAGAGTCGGAAGAAAACATTAAAAAACAGAAAAAGGTCAAACCACCTAAAACGTACTTGTTCAGTTTGCTTTCGCCTGAAGAAAATACGCTTATTGCGATAATGACCATTATAGCGATACATATTAGATTTACTTGGGTATAAAGGATTCCAATCATAACTGTTTAGCAGCTTTCATCTGGCATACCTTACAAAATTCCCTAAAGATGGAGTAGACGGGAGTCGAACCCGTGTCCAAAAACCCATTCCCTGTCCTTCTACTATCATAGTCTGTTATTGTGGGCAAGCCCCATTCCCTTATACTATCGGAAGCAGACAGCCAATAGTACTTGGTAGCTTCATAATACGCCCGTATGCGCAAAGCTTAACATACGTCGTTTCCTACAAAGTCGATGCCCGTTCTTAATGTGTAGGTGCACTAAGGCGGACAAGGCTGCGATTAGGCAGCTACTGCTAATGTATTATTATCAGCGTTTAGTTTAGGTTTGCGATTTGACGCATCGCCTGCGGATAGCTTCTCCAGCTGCAAGATCCCTGTCGAAACCATGACTACCCCGTATTCAGTTATAAAAATTATATATCAAGCAAAGATGTGCGTCAATAAAGTGAATTAACCAAGATTTCTGATTTTGAATTCCTTTTGAGCATCTCTGAGCTGATCCTTCTTGGCAATATCCGCTCTCTTATCATAGAGCTTTTTACCTTTGGCAAGTCCTATCTCAACCTTCGCTCTTCCGTCCTTAAAATAGACCTGAAGCGGAACGAGCGTAATTCCCTTCTCGGCAACCTGAGCAGAGAGCTTATTAATCTCGACTCTGTGCATTAAAAGCTTCTTTGGTCTCATTGCGTCGACATTAAAGATGTTACCCTGCTCGTATGGGCTTATATGCATTCCGTAAACCCATACCTCACCTTTATCTATTCGGATAAAGGACTCCTTAATCGAGCACTTGCCAAGTCTTAAACTCTTAACTTCGGTACCGTGAAGTTCGATTCCGCACTCGTATTTATCTTCGATAAAATAATCGTGGTATGCCTTCTTGTTGTTGGCAACCAGTTTCATTCCTGTCTCTTTCATTTCTATCTATCCAGATACCTTTCCCAATCTGCTTCGTCATCCTCTCTTACGGGAACGAAGTCGATGGTCTTTTGTACAACATTTGCAGATAAAAGCCTTACCTTAATCTCCTCACCGAGTGTGTAGCGCTTGCCTGTGCTCTCTCCGACCATTTCGTAGGTATCTTCCTTATAGTCATAATAATCATCGACAAGTCTTGAGATATGGATTAGTCCCTCTACTGAGTTTGCAAGCTCAACGTAGATACCCCACTTGGTGATTCCGCTTATTACGCCGTCAAAGACTTTACCTTCTTTGCCTTCCATAAACTGGACTTTCTTAAGCTTTTCTACTTCTCTCTCTGCTTCGTCAGCCCTTCTCTCGGTTTCGGATGTAACCTTGGCAACATTTGGAAGAATATCTCTGTAATGATCCATCTTCTCGGAATCGAGTCGTCCCCTTAATGAGTCCTTTATGATTCTGTGAATCTGAAGGTCGGGATATCTTCTTATAGGAGAAGTAAAATGCGTATAGTACTTGAATGCCAGGCCAAAGTGCCCCGTGCAGTCATCCGAATACTTCGCCCTTTGCATGCTTCTTAAGGTAAGTCTGCTTATCAGCGTCTCCTCGGGAGTACCTTCAATCTTCTTAAGAAGCTTTTGAATCTCCTTTGGATGAATGCTCTTACCTATTGTATCACTATTCCTGCCCGATTTCTTTAAGAAATATCCGAAGTTTCTGATAAATGTGGCAAGTTTCTCCATCTTCTCATTATCGGGTGCACCATGGACTCTGTATAAAAATGGTGTTTCCTGCCAGTAAAAATGCTCAGCCACCGTTGTATTGGCAGCAAGCATAAAATCTTCGATAAGTCTTGTGGCATCATTTCTGATATAAGGTTCTATTGAAATCGGTTTGCCCGAAGCATCAAGTTTAATCTTGCTCTCCGGAAGATCAAAGTCGATTGAACCCTCAGCCTGCCTTTTGTCCCTTAAAAGTTCAGCAGTGGATTTCATAAGCAAAAGCATCTTCTTAAGGCGTCTTAAATCCCTAAGCGTCTCCTTATCCTTATCAAAAACCTTCTGAACCTGTGTATAGGATAAACGTCTGTCAACGTTTATAACGCTCTCTTCAATGCTGTGAGATACAATGTTTCCTTCCTTATCTATCTCCATAAAGCAGGTAAGCGCAAGTCTGTCCTCTCCCGCGTTAAGTGAGCACATGCCGTTAGACAAAGCAACCGGAAGCATGGGAATAACCCTGTCAACAAGGTACACGCTGGTACCTCTCTTGATGGCTTCCTTATCAAGTGCAGACTTCTCCTGCACATAGTTTGCAACATCGGCAATATGTACACCAAGTCTTACGTGTCCGTGGCGTAACTTCTCAAGGCTTACCGCGTCATCAAGGTCTTTGGCGTCTTCGCCGTCAATTGTAACCATGGTAAGCTTTCTAAGATCACTTCTTCCGGCTCTGTCTGCTTCGGTAACCTCAGTTGCAACTCTCTCTGCCTGTTTAAGGACCTTGCCGGGAAACTCAGTAGGAATATCAAATCCCTTTGCAATCGCAAGTATATCCACACCGGGCTCATTAACATAACCAAGTACCTCAGTGATAACGCCTTCAGGATTAGTCCTTCTTCCGTCACCGTAATTGGTAATAGTTGCAACTACCTTTGAACCGTCAACTGCCCCGCCTATATTCTCCTTTGCAATAAAAACATCAAAGGGGACCTTTTTGCTGTCAGATGTAACAAAGCCGTAGTTCTTGGATCTTTCGAAAGTTCCGACAACCTGCTTGATGCCGCGTTCAACAATTCCGATTACCTCAGCTTCAGGTCTTCCGCCCTTCTTGCTGTGAAGATATTTAATCTCAACCTTATCTCTGTGAATCGCACCGTTAACTCTGCTCTCACTGATATGGAAATCGGTATCAAAGCCTTCTACACTGACAAATCCAAAGCCACCCTCGGTACCCATAAACGTACCGGTAAGGCATATAAATTCTTTCTCTTTATTTACTTTCTTGTTCTTTTTCTCTTTACTGTCTTTCTTACCCATTTTACCTGTAAATACAAAAAACCGCTCTTACCTTAATAAGAGCGGTTAGAATGCATTTCAATTAAAATCTTGAAATATTAAGTACTGCAGCCAAAAGCATAAAGAGCACAGCCAAAACCTTGGTAATCTTAACAAGTGCACCTTCCATTGAACGGCCCTTGTTCTTACCCCAGTATGTCTCGGCAGCACCGCTTATAGCTCCTAAGCCTGCTGACTTTCCTTCCTGC
>JAGACI010000248.1 GCA_017614185.1 Lachnospiraceae bacterium
AATGTACGCAATTATTGCAACAGGTGGAAAGCAGTACAAAGTTTCAGAGGGTGATGTTATCAAAGTTGAGAAGTTAGCAGCTGAACCCGGTGAAACAGTTACTTTTGACACTGTCATCGCTGTAAGCGATGCTGCTTTAAAGGTTGGCGAAGATGTTTCTAAAGCAAGCGTTTCCGCAACTGTTATGGAGCAGGGCAGAGGTAAGAAGGTTATCGTTTACAAGTATAAGAGAAAAACCGGTTACCACAAGAAAAACGGCCACAGACAGTGCTACACTCAGGTTAAGATTGACAAGATCAACGCTTAATTCCGGAGTAATTTATGATTAACGCAATCATAAGAAAAGACAAAGATGGCAATTATTCAGGCTTTAGGATTCAAGGCCATGCCAATTATGCAGGGGTTGTAAATTCCGAGAAAGATTTGGTTTGCGCCTCAGTTTCTGTTCTGGTTATCAATACTGTTAATGCCCTTGAAGCTTTGACTGACATCGGCATGAAGGTTGAATCAGACGAAAAGAAAGGGATTATTGATTTAACACTTACCGATATTCCCAATGAATCCGAACGAATCCTTGTGGATGCCATGGTACTTGGTATTCAGAATATTGAATCCGAGTACGGAACTCGTTTTTGTAAACTTAGATTTGAGGAGGTGTAAGACTCATGTTGAATATGAACCTTCAGTTCTTTGCTCATAAAAAGGGTGTGGGCTCTACCAAGAACGGCAGAGATTCCGAGTCCAAGAGACTTGGCGCCAAGAGAGCAGACGGACAGTTCGTTAAAGCCGGCAACATTTTATACAGACAGCGCGGAACCAAGATTCATCCCGGTGTAAATGTAGGAATCGGCGGTGATGACACTTTATTCGCAACTGTTGACGGTATTCTTCGTTTCGAGAGAAAAGGAAGAGACAGAAAGCAGGCTAGCGTTTATCCCGTAGAGGAAAAGTAATTAGTTTGTATGAAAGGCTTCAAACGTTCGTTTGGAGCCTTTTTTGAGGTGATTTTATGTTTGCGGACAGAGCAAAGATTGTAGTTAAAAGCGGCAAAGGCGGAGACGGTCACGTAAGTTTCAGAAGAGAGAAGTATGTTCCCGACGGCGGTCCCGACGGTGGTGACGGCGGAAACGGCGGAAGCGTGATTTTTGTGGTAGACGAGGGACTCAATACCCTGGTCGATTTTCGTCATATAAGAAAATATGCCGCAGGAAACGGTGAAGAGGGCGGAAAGAAGAACTGCCGAGGCAAAAACGGCAATGATATCATTATTAAAGTTCCTCAAGGTACCGTAATTAAAGAAGAAAATTCCGGCAAAGTAATTGCCGATATGAGCGGCGAATGTCGTGAATATACTATACTTAAAGGCGGAAGAGGCGGAAACGGAAACCAGCATTATGCAACATCGACAATGCAGGCTCCCAAGTATGCGCAGCCAGGCCAGCCTTCAAGAGAACTTAATCTGATTCTTGAGCTTAAATGCATAGCGGATGTTGGACTGGTTGGATTTCCCAATGTCGGAAAGTCGACTCTTTTATCAAGAGTAAGTAACGCAAGACCCAAGATTGCCAATTATCATTTCACAACTCTTAATCCCAATCTCGGAGTTGTCGATCTTGACGGAAGCCATGGATTTGTTATGGCGGATATCCCCGGTCTTATTGAAGGTGCTAGCGAAGGTGTTGGTCTTGGATATCAGTTTCTTCGTCATATTGAGAGAACCAGAGTCCTTGTTCATCTTGTTGATGCTGCAGGAAGCGAAGGAAGAGATCCGATTGAAGATATCAAGGCCATCAATAAAGAATTGGAAGCATATTCAGAGGATGTATCCAAAAGACCTCAGATTATTGCGGCTAATAAACTTGATCTGATGCCTGAAGATGAAGCTGCAAAAGTAGTTGAAAAGATAAGAAAAGCTTTTAAGAAGGATAATATTGAAGTTTATCCCATCTCAGCCGCTACCGGTAAAGGCGTAAAAGAACTTTTATATGCGATAGACAAGCTCCTTTCTACAATGCCGAGAGAAACTGTTGTTTTTGAACAGGAGTATTTCCCTGAAGATGAGCTTATGCTCAACGATGATCCTTATACAGTCTTTTATGATGAGGAAGAGGAAGAATACGTTATTGAAGGTCCAAAGATTGAAAAGATGCTTGGATACACCAATCTGGAGAGCGAAAAAGGCTTTGCATTCTTCCAAAAATTCCTTAAAGAGACAGGAATCCTTACTGAGCTTGAGAAACTTGGAATTGAAGAGGGTGACACGGTAAGAATGTACGGTCATTCCTTTGATTATTACAAATAAGAGGTATATCATGGAATTAACCAGCAAACAGAGAGCATATTTAAAGAGCCTTGCAAGTGTTATGGAGCCTATTTTCCAGATTGGAAAGGGAAGTCTTACTCCTGAAGTCACTGATGCAATTAATGAGGCTTTCAATACAAAAGAACTTATTAAGATTAATGTACTCAAAAACTGCTTTGATGATCCCAAGGCCATTTCTTATACTTTGGCTGAAAGAACTCATTCTACAGTAGTACAGGTTATCGGAAGAAAGATAGTTCTTTATAAAGAGAACAAAGACAATAAGAAAATTGAACTTCCATAAGGTGCTTCTATGAGAAAAATAGGTATATTGGGAGGAACATTTAATCCGATTCATTTTGCACATATAAACCTTGCTCTTAAAGCTTATGAAGAGTATGAACTTGATGAGGTTTTGTTTATCCCTTCCGGAATTTCCTATATGAAAAAGGATATGGATATTCTTGACGCAAAAACAAGATGCGAACTTGTTTCTCTTGCCATTAATGATTATCCTTTTTTTAAGCTTGACACCATTGAGGTTGACAGAGCAGGAAATTCATATACCTTCGAAACTCTTTTAAAGTTAAATGAAAGAGAAGATGCCGTCTATTATTATATAGTAGGTGCGGATACTCTTTTCATGATAGAAAAGTGGAAAGAACCTAAGCAAGTATTTGATTTATCCGTTTTGCTGGTCGCAGTAAGAGATGAATATGACAAAAAGGCTGTGCTTGAAAAGATTGCGGAACTTGAAAACAAATATAATGCCAGGATTTCAATTATCCATGGCATGAACGCTTTGGATATTTCATCAACAAAGATCAGAGATGCTTTAAAGAGGGGAAAAAGCATTGATGAATATGTACCCAAAAAGGAAGGGCAATATATTCTTGAAAGGGGACTGTTTCAGTAATGGCCAAATCAACGGAGCCCAGAAAAATACGAAACAGATTGGAAAAGATTCTTGATAAGAAGCGTTTTGAGCATACTCTCGGAGTTGCTTATACCGCTATGAATATGGCTTCCATATTTGGAGAAGACATTAAAAAGGCAGAACTTGCAGGCCTGCTTCATGACTGCGCAAAGGGTATGTCTGATGAAGAACTCCTTGAATTCTGTAAGAAATTCAATATAACAGTTACTGAATTTGAGAAGAAAAATGCATTCCTTCTCCATGCTAAAGTCGGAAGCTTTATTGCTGCTTCAAAGTATGAAATAAGTGACAAAGATATATTGAATGCCATTTTAAATCATACAACAGGAAGACCGGGAATGAGCAATCTTGAAAAGATAGTATTTATTGCTGATTACATTGAACCCGGACGAAAGACCATACCGGGGCTTGATGAGGCAAGGAAACTTGCATTCACCGATCTTGACAAGGCTATGGTATTTATTCTTGAAAACATTCTTGGATATTTGAAATCCAAAAATTCAGAGATAGACGAAAAGACAGTTATTACATATAAGTATTATAAAAATCCGGAGGATTTTAATGGTGACATTTGATTACGTAAAGTGCGCCTGTGATGCGATATCAGACAAAAAGGGAGAGAAGATTACAGTAATTGATATTTCGGAAGTTTCATCCCTTGCAGACTTCTTTGTTATTGCAAACGGCGACAACATAAACCAGGTTAAGGCAATGTGTGATGAAGTTGAAGAAAGACTTGCCAAGATGGGCCTTAAGGGCGGAGTTGTAGAAGGCTACAACAATGCGAACTGGGTTTTGATGGACTACAAAGATTTTATTATCCATATTTTTGACTATGAGACAAGGGCTTTGTATGACCTTGAAAGAATATGGAGTGACGGCAAGAAAATTGCCATTTGACAATAATAAACCTCCGAGGTATTATATGTATATTATTTTTATATGACGGAGGTAAATTATGAAAAAAGTTATCAGCTTACTTATGGCACTTGTTATGGTTGCCGTAATGTTAACAGGTTGTGGCGCAGGCGCAGAAGGCTCTGCTTCAAACGGCGAGGCAACTTATAAGATCGGTTCTACAGGCCCTCTTACAGGTGATGCCGCATTATATGGAATCGCTGTTAAGAACGGTATGCAGATTGCCATTGATGAAATCAATGAGGCAGGTGGCGTTAACGGAGCCAAGCTTGAATTAAACTTCCAGGATGATGAGTGTGATGCTGAGAAAGCAGTTAACGGTTATAACACTCTTAAAGACTGGGGCATGCAGATTTTTGCAGGAACAGTTACATCCGGTGCATGTATTGCAGTAGCTGCTGAAACAAATCAGGACAATATTTTCCAGATTACACCTTCAGGTTCTGATCCTGAGTGTATTAAGAATCCCAATGCTTTCCAGGTTTGCTTTGCTGACCCTTCACAGGGTAAGAAGTCTGCTGAGTATATCGGAAACAAAGGTCTTGCTTCAAAAGTAGCAGTTATCTATGACAGCTCTTCAAGCTATTCATCAGGTATCTATGCAAGCTTTGCAGCAGAAGCTCCCAACAGAGGATTTGAAATCGTTGCAGCAGAAGCATTTACTTCTGATTCCAAGTCAGACTTCTCTGTACAGCTTCAGAAGGCTATGGATGAGGGCGCAGAACTCGTATTCCTTCCCATTTACTATGCAGAGGCTTCATTAATCCTTACACAGGCTAA
Source organism: Lachnospiraceae bacterium (assembly GCA_017614185.1). The sequence continues at coordinate 4,938 of JAGACI010000248.1, forward strand.
TCAGATGGGCTATGCTCCCATTTTCTTCGGCGTTGACGGTATGGATGGTATTCTTGGCGTTAAGAACTTTGATACATCTCTTGCTGAGGACGTTATGCTTCTTACTCCTTTCGCTGCTGACTCTACCGATGAGGCTACAGCTCATTTTGTAAAGGCATATCAGGATAAATACAATGAAGTTCCCATGCAGTTTGCAGCAGATGGTTATGATGCTGTATATGCTGTTAAAGAAGCACTTGAAAAATCCGGCTGTGATGCTACAATGAGTGCAAGCGATATTTGCGACAAGCTTGTTAAAGCAATCACAGAAATTAAGATTCAGGGTGTAACCGGTGAACTTTCATGGGATGCAAGCGGTGAGTCAAACCGTGATCCTAAAGCAGTTATCATTAAGAATGGTGCTTACGTTCTTTTTGAATAGAATTAACTAAAATCATATAAGAGGAGCTTGGTGCAAAGATGCATTCCATTTGTTGTACCAGGCTCTTTTTTACGGAGACACACACATGAGCTTCTTATCTTACTTAATTAAAGGAATCAGCCTTGGCAGTGTATATGCGATTATAGCACTTGGCTATACAATGGTATACGGCATTGCCAAAATGCTTAATTTCGCTCACGGAGACATAATAATGGTGGGAGCCTATACTGTTTTTACAGTTTCAACTTCACTTGGCTTTTCACCCTTATTTGGCGTGTTATTAAGCATTCTGGTTTGTACGGCTCTCGGACTTACAATCGAGAGAGTGGCGTATAAGCCTTTAAGAGGTGCGGCTTCGCCTTTGGCAGTACTTATTACGGCAATCGGTGTCAGCTACCTTCTTCAAAATATTGCCCTTTTGGTTTTTGGTGCAAATACTATTTCATTTACATCCGTAGTCAATATCGAGCCTATTATGCTTGGTAGAGACGGAGCGCTTGTAATAAGCGGAGAGACAATCGTTACAATTATTACAGGTATTATTGTCATGATTACGCTCACGTTATTTGTAAACAAAACCAAAACAGGTCATGCAATGCTTGCTGTTTCTGAAGATAAAGGGGCAGCATCACTTATGGGTATAAACGTAAACAGAACAATAGCGCTTACATTTGCTATCGGTTCCGCACTTGCTGCTATTGCCGGCGTTTTGCTTTGCTCAGCTTACCCTACACTTTCTCCTTATACAGGAGCCATGCCCGGTATTAAGGCATTCGTTGCAGCTGTATTCGGCGGAATTGGTTCGATTCCCGGCGCCATGATTGGCGGTATCTTGCTGGGTATTATTGAAATATTCGGAAAGGCATATATTTCATCCCAGATGGCCGATGCCATAGTATTTGCTGTGCTTATTATTGTTTTGCTTGTTAAGCCCACAGGAATACTTGGGAAGAATATACAGGAGAAGGTGTGATGATGAAGAATTTAATGAAGAACAAGAATTTCAAAAGCAATTTCATCACATACAGTATCGTTATCGCAGCGTTTGTTATTGTTTCGATACTTAAAAGCACTGGCAATCTTTCAAGTCTTTTTACCGGTTTGCTTGTTCCTTTGTGCGCATATATAATCCTTGCCGTATCGTTAAACCTTGTTGTTGGAATTTCGGGTGAACTTAGTATCGGACATGCCGGATTTATGTGCATAGGTGCGTTTACAAGCGCCTTTTTCTCAAAGATGTGTGCCGGATCCATGCCTGATTTGTTAAGATTCGTACTTGCCATTGTTATCGGTGCCGTTTTGGCAGGCATATTTGGCGTATTAATCGGCATTCCCGTGCTTAGATTAAAAGGAGATTATCTTGCAATAGTAACCCTCGCTTTTGGCGAAATTATCAAGAATTTTATGAACGTTCTCTACATCGGAAGAGATTCAAGAGGACTTCATTTTTCCATGACAAGCGAAATGGATCTCGGTCTCGAAGCTGATGGAGAGATGCTTATAAACGGTGCACAGGGTATTACAGGTACTCCCAAAGATTCAACTTTTCTTATCGGATTTATACTTGTAATGATTACTCTGTTTATCGTTCTTAATCTCATCCAGAGCAGAGACGGAAGAGCGATAATGGCAATCAGAGACAACAGAATTGCTGCAGAATCAATAGGAATCAATATTTCAAAGTATAAATTACTTGCATTTTCAGTATCAGCAATGCTTGCCGGTGCTGCAGGAGTTTTATATTCTCATAACCTTAATAACCTTCAGGCTACCAGCAAAAACTTCGGATACAATATGTCCATTATGTTCCTTGTATTTGTCGTTTTAGGCGGTATCGGCAATATCAGAGGCTCAATTATAGCCGCTGTATTGTTAACGTTGCTTCCTGAGCTTTTAAGAGGCCTTAGCAACTACAGAATGCTTATTTATGCTATTGTTCTGATTCTGATTATGCTCTTTAACTGGGCGCCCGGATGCCTGCAGTTCAGGGAGAAATACTCGCTAAAGCATTTTCTTCAAAA
>JAGACI010000249.1 GCA_017614185.1 Lachnospiraceae bacterium
GAAATCATGAACGGTAAAAGAATAAGGCACTGGTAAACTTTCTTAAGCCTCGATGTCATCTCCGCCAGCATGATTGCAACAAACACAGCCAGTATGGTGTTAACGATGATAAATACAGCGTTATAGAGGATTGTGTTTCTTGTAATAATGAACGCATCATTGGTTTTAAAAAGATACTTAAAGTTCTTAAAGCCCACAAACTTGGAGCCGAAAATACCCTGTTTTGCGTTATATTTTTTGAAAGCCAAAACGAGACCCGGCAGGGGCATGTAGTTATTAATGAATAGATAAATAAGCCCCGGAAGCGCCATTATATATATGGGAAAAAAGCGTTTAAGTCTCTTTTTGAGGTTCTTCCTGTTATTTTCTTTGGTTAATGCTTTATCCATTTTTTCTCCCCACGTTACTCCCAAATGGGAGTCGGGTAACCCGGCTCCCACAGGGAAGTATCATGATAATCTGTGATTAATTGATTCCTGCTTCTTTTGCCCATGTATCAAGAGCTTCCTGCTTTGCAGCCATGTACTCTTCAAGGCCTGCAGCATAAAGGGCATCATTTAATTCCTTCATTCCTGTCTCAGGATCTGCAAAACCGTAGATAACTTTTCCTGAGTACTCTTCGTATGCGTTCTTTAAAGCTGTGAACTCAGCTGCGTAATCGCTGTTGTCCCATGTGAATCCAAGAGCTTTGGACTTAACGGGGCAGTTGTCATTGAACTTGGCTGTCTGCTCACCTACGTCTACGGGATCTCCTTCCCAAACGTGTGCAGCGTACTGGTTGGGCATCATCCAAAGAACGTTGGGGAAGTACTCGGAATTCTGAGAATCAACTCCGGGACCCCAGTTGATTGTTGTGTCATCGTTAACTACATACTCAACACCTTCTTCACCCCAGCAAACAAGGTTTGCAACAACGGGATCACAGTAAAGTGCTTCAAGTACCTGCATAGCTGCGATGGGATCCTCTGTAGCCTGGTTCATGCACCAAGGGAAAGAAGATACTGCTGAAGAGCTCATGAAAGGCTCACCTACATCAAATACTGTCATGGGACGGCCACACTCGTTAGAGATCTGGTTCTCATATGCGGGCTTACCGCAAGCCATCATAGCCATGAATGAACCTGTCTTGATTCTTGCAGATGCACCTGTCTTATCAGTCATAGCATCACCTGAAATGTAACCTGCCTGGTTCCATCTGTAGAATCTGTCACACCAATCTTTGAATACATCTGACTCGTATACGTTCTCAACCTTAAGGCTGTTAGCTGAGTCAAGAAGTGTTCCGTAGTAGTCACCACCGATGTTGTCTACACAGCTACCCTGTGTAAGCATGTTGTCCTGTGTTGAGTAAACTGTCTTGTCAGGGAATGCTTCGTGAATCTTTGCAAAGATATCATCGATGTCATCCCATGTACATTTAACATATCCAAGGTCATCTTTCTTGTAAGCGCTAACGTCTACGCCTGCGCCCTCAAGATACTCTGTACCGATACAGATAGCTGCTGTCTGGATTGCGTAATCCTTGATAGGGGGAACACCGTAAAGTGTGCCGCCAACACGGCAAGCGTCAAAGTAATCTGCTCTTACGAGATCCTTAAGACCTGCACCGTAGTTGTCAAGAAGTCCGTCTTCCTCAAGGTCTGCGCAGTAACCGTTGTTTACGCATGTCATGTAGCCGGGGCCGCATGTTGAGAAAAGGTCTACCTGCTCGCCTGATGAAAGCATAAGCTTAATATCATCTGAGTAAGCTGCTGAGTCAATGATTAAGAGCTCAACATCAACACCAAGTGTCTCTCTTGTGTGCTCGGAAATCTTCTCATTGATTCTCTCGATTCCTGCAGGAGCACCTGTCCAGTCAAAGAAAGAAACTACGATCTTCTCATATTCGCCTGAAGCTTCTGCTGCTGCTTTTCTGTCAGCGATTGCCTGCTCGGCAAGGCCGGCATCAACTGTCTCTTCTGCTGCTGCATCGTCTGTAGCTGCCGCTTCGGTTTCTGTTGCCTCAGCCTTATCTGCAGATGCTGCAGTATCGTTGCTTGTGCCGCAACCTACAAACAATGTAGCAATCATTGTTGCTGTTAAAAGTGTTGCTAATAATTTTTTCATTGCACCCTCCTTTTGGTGGTAAATCGTTTTACCTCTCACGTCAGATTATATTTCAGGTTCATTCCTGAGTCAATACGATAAGTTTAGACAAATTTGGCTATATGCTTTTGTGCACTTTTCACAGTTTTGCTCAAAATCAGCTTTTAATTGTGGAAAAACGTTTGACTAAAATATAGTGATAATATAGAATGTTTGTTGAGAATACGGCGTTTTACGGGAGGTAAAATGGCACAGAAAAGCTCAGGCACAGTAACAATTAAAGATATCGCACGCGCTTGCGGTGTTTCGATTTCGACAGTATCGAATGTTCTTAACGGTAAGAGCAACAAGGTAAGTGATGAAATCGCCGGGAAGATTAATGCAGAGGTGGTTCGTACAGGCTACAGGCCAAGTTACCTTGCAAGGAACTTAAGGGTAACATCCACTAAGACCATTGGTGTTATCGCGGAAGATTTGATAATGTTCTCCACTCCTTCCATGATAGAAGGAATAATGAGCAGCTGCGAGGAGCATTCCTACAATGTTGTAATAGAGAACATGCGGCTTTTCGGAAGATGGCACGGCGAGTGGCTAAGTGATGAGACGCTTTTTGATTCGGCTCTTAACAATGTCCTCAC
>JAGACI010000039.1 GCA_017614185.1 Lachnospiraceae bacterium
AAGCATGCGATGCCTCATCTTCATCGTTTATCACATTTATTTTTTTAAGTTCAAGCATTACAAGTAAAGGATCAAGGGAGTCTTTTACAAGTTCGTTAAGAGAAACCTTTTCCTGTTTTAAGGTCACTGAGCCGGCATCAATCTTTGAAATCTTAAGGAGGTTTTGAACAAGCCAGTTCATCTTCTCTATCTGCGCGCCCTGGATTTCGATAAACTCTTTCCTCCTCTCCTCATCCTTTTCATCCCTTAAAAGGTCGTTCATAACCGTTATTGAAGTAAGCGGAGTTTTAAGCTGATGCGAAATATCAGCCATGGAGTTTGCAAGATTAATCTTGCTCTCTTTTTCATAGTCTTTTATATTGATAAGACGGCTTACTGCTTTATAGATATTGCTCCTTAGAATTGAAAGCTCACCTTCTTCATTTTCAAGAGGAGGAAGTGTAGTCTCCCCGCTTAGAATTCTTGTAAGGTAGTCATTTAATTCTTCCAGCTCCTTTTTGCGTTTCCTTCCAAACATTTCTATCCCTCGTTGTCGATGATATATCCCATTCCGCGAACCGTTTTGATGATTTCGGGATTTGCGGAGTCATCTTCAATCTTGTCTCTGAGTCTCTTTATATAAACCGTAAGCGTATTATCGTTTACAAAATCACCCTCGATATCCCACATATTTTCAAGCAGCTTGTTTCTAGATAAAACAACACCCCTGTTGTTTAAAAGAATCAGCAAGAGTTTGTATTCGACTGCTGTCAGTTCGACATCAACACCGTCTTTAAGGACCTTGGCCTGCCTGGTATTAATTGTAATATTTCCAAGTCTTACGATGCCCTCTCCTCCGGCACTGTTATAGCGGCGCATAACGGTCTTAATTCGGGCCATAAGTTCCCTTACCCTGAAAGGCTTCGAGATATAGTCATCAGCACCGTAATCAAGGCCCATAACCACGTTTACCTCATCGTCATAGGCAGTAAGGAAGATAACAGGGACATCCTGCTTCTCTTTGATAGCCCTGCATACGTCATAGCCGTTTCCGTCAGGCAGATTTATATCAAGGATATAGAGGTCATACTTATCATCGTCTTTTGCTTTAAGGGCATCGGAAACCTTTGAAACCCACTTCACCTCATATCCTTCATTTTTAAGCGAATATTCAAGTCCCGTCGCTATTGCGGGGTCGTCTTCAAGAAATAGTATTTTCATGTTTTTTATTATATCATTTTCTTTTAAATTGTCTTCCCCAATAAAAGCGATGAGGCGCCGACAATTTAATGTCGACGCCCCATCTATCACATGCGATTAAAGGTTAGCTTTCAATTTATCAGCATCGGAACTTAAGTTTAGGACGAGATCGTTTATGTGAGTAACAATCTCCTGGTTCTTTCTGCTTACATCAAATGTCTCGGTTGCATGAGCGGTAACCTCTTCGGTAACAGCCGATGCAGTCGAAATACTGTTGACGATCTGTTCATTGGCTGACAAAAGTCTGTCAACAATATCGTCAAGCTCTTTGGTATGATTCTCGATAGCTGAAACGCTCTCGGAAATCTTATCAAAGCTTTCAGCCGTCTCTACAGCACACTTGCTTTCCTCTTCACCCGCTTTTAGAAGATTCTCGATGGTCTCAACCATGGCTCCGACCTGTGAAGTAACCTGATTGATAAGTCCCGTGATGTTCTCTGTAGCGGATGTGGTCTGTCCTGCAAGGTTTGAAATCTCTGTAGCAACAACTGCGAAGCCTCTGCCGGCTTCTCCGGCTCTTGCTGCCTCGATAGAAGCATTAAGGGCAAGTAAGCTTGTCTGTGAAGCAACACTTGTAATGATATCTGTAATAGAGTTCATTTCAGCAGCTGTCTGTCTGAATGTATCAAGGGCATTCGCAACATCCTTACCGGCGGTATCAACCTCTTTGGTAAGATTGTTCATTCTCTTTATTACATCCTGACCTGTTGAAATAGCCTCTGATGTAACCTTAACATTTTCTGTAATGGTTCCTGCACTTGATTCTACTTCATTGATATGAGAAGAAATCTCGGTAGTCTGTTGAAGCTGGCTCTGTGCTGCATTGGCTGACTCGTTGGTTCCCTGAGTAACCTGCTCCATGGAATCAAGGGTCTGATCAATGGAGGCTTTTAATGTTTCCATCTCGCCTGCAAGTGTTTCGGTAGTTTCGGTTACGCGTCCGGAAATCATAAGAACGTCTTCAAGGAGAGTCTCCGTCTTCTTCTGCTCTCCTGCCATTCTCTCAGTACGTTTATTCTGGAAGTAATGGTTGGTTCTGCTTACCATAACAAGATAGATAACCGTTACGATAATTAAGAAAGCCTGGATCTCCATTGTGGCGGAGTCGGATGTCCCGCTTGTAATCTGAATAATAATTGAAATTACATTAACAGTAATAACTCCGATTCCTATTCTAAGAATATAGCCTGTCTCGTCATATAATGTGATGATTACCAACATGGGGAGACAATATGTAAATACCAAAGGATTGTCTGATGTAAACAAAACAAAGGCATACATTGCTGCATATCCGATTCCGATAACCTGCTTGGTCCTTGGTGAAGCAGGGTTTATCTTACATAAAACCTGACCGCCAACAACAGGTATTGCTGCAAGTGCAATAACTATGAGAACATATCCTACTGTTCTTGCGCCTTTAAAAACCTCAGCGACATAAGCAAGAGAAATAATTGTACAAAGAATTGTAACAGCCAGGGTGACCTTTTTATTCGCCTCCGCACGTTCTTCGCTGGCTGCATCCATACCGACTTTCTGTTCGTTCATACGATTTCTCCTTCCGAATGAAGTTGTTCTTTGATATTG
>JAGACI010000250.1 GCA_017614185.1 Lachnospiraceae bacterium
CCCTGGTGTTACATGGTTGACGGAACCTGGGGAAGATATGCAATAAGAATCAGCGGCGGATATATGTTCCACTCAATCGGATACTTTGATAAGAGTGAAGATACTTTGGAATATGATGAGTTTAATAAGTTAGGCTCACCCGCAAGCTTAGGATGCGTAAGACTTTGCCTTTCAGATATTTACTGGCTTTACGCTTACTGCCCTACAGGCTTTAGAACAGTTATCTATGATGACCCCACATTTGCAGGACCCCTCGGAAAGCCTACACCTCCTATGGTTGATACCTCAAATGAACTTACAAGGAACTGGGATCCCACCGATCCTGAGTACCCGTACTAATATGTCATGTTATATGGTAGAATGAAATCATGACTGACGAAGCTACCATTATCCAATACGCCGAAAAGGTTATAAATCTCGCAAGAGACACAATTACAGTCCGTTTCAGATTCTTTGATTCCGCCTTGGCAAAGGTCACCTTTGAATGCAAAGTCGGAGTGGGAGCTTATGTTTTTGACGGAAAGAATCTGATTTACGACCCATATATTCTGCTTAATGATTACAAGGAGGAGTCCTCATTTCCGTTGAGGCTCCTCCTTCATGTGCTTTTTCACGGAATATTAATGCACCCTTACAGGTTTGACAAGACTGAGGAGAAGTACTGGAATATAGCTTCGGACATTGCGGTCGAAAACATCATATTAAATATGGAAATTCCTGAAGCCTCTCTTCTTCGCGACGGAGAAGAAAGGATTATATTAAGCCGCCTTTCAAAGTGGGTTCCCAATCTTACTGCTGATGCTTTGTACAGAGAGTTTGTTGTCGGGGGAATCTCACATGAATCCGAAGATAAATATGCCAGGCTTTTTGCCTTTGACTATCACAGGCCGCGAGTTACATATAAGGAAGAGTTAAAGGAGATTTTCACCAAAGAGGATTGGGAAAAGATTGCAGAGAGAGTTAAGGCTGAGTTAAAATCTTTTTCAAAGGACATTACGGGAGGAGAAAGTATTCTCCAAAACCTTAAGGAAAGTACCAAGAAGCGCTATGATTACGACGAAATTCTTAACCGGTTCGCAGTCATGAGCGAAGAGATTAAGGTTAATCCCGATGAGTTTGACTATATTTATTACACATACGGACTTAACAAATATGGAAACATGCCTCTTATCGAGCCTTTGGAATATGCGGAGGAAAAGAGGATAAAGGAGTTTGTCATTGCGATTGACACTTCTGCTTCCGTAAGGGGAAAGATGGTTGAGGGGTTCTTAAACAGGACTTATGACATTCTTTCAAAATCCGTTTCATTTTCGGAAAAACTCAATGTCCACATAGTTCAATGTGATTCGAAGATTACTTCGGATACACTTATTGAATCAAAGAACGATTTAAAAAAGGCCTCAGAGAACTTTAAGATAAAGGGCTTTGGAGCCACTGATTTCAGACCCGTGTTTGCTTATATCGATGAACTTTTGACGAAAGGAGACATTAAAAACCTCAAGGGGTTAATCTATTTCACAGACGGATACGGAATTTACCCCGAAAGTCCGCCAAAATATGACACCCTCTTTGTGTTTGACAGAGAGGATGACTACAGAATGCCTGTGCCCCCATGGGCAATAAAGGTGATACTGGAGGAAGAATAATGAGAAGGAAATATATTGCTTTCTTTTTGGCTTTATCGCTCCTTGCTTTGAATGTCGGATGCGGAAGCAAAGAGGCGGAAGCGCCCGCAAACGTTTCGGTCGAATCTTTCGAAGAGACGGTTGAAAGTAATGAAGAAACCGAAGTCAAAGAAGAAAAAGAAGCAGAAACTAATGAGGAAGGGTTTGAAGAGATGAGAAATGCATCAGAGAATGTAAATTTAAATCAGGTTGGGTTTTTACCAAAAGCCAGAAAGACTGTTGTAGTCAGAGGCGAAAACCTTTCAATGGATTACCGCCTTATCGATGTTAAGACAGATGAGGAGGTATACAAGGGAACTTTAACCGGTCCCGTGGAAGCAAAAGAAGCAGAAGAAACTGTATATCAGGGAGACTTTACCGATTTCACCACTCCCGGAAGATATGTGGTTAAGATATCAAACGATGAGGAGTCATATCCTTTTACCATTGGTGAAGATGTATATGATGATTTGTTAAAAGATCTGTTCCTATTTTTCTACAAGCAGCGCTGTGGCTGTGAAGTAAAAGAAGAAATTGTCGGAGCAATCGCTCACGGTCCCTGCCATATGGATGATGCCCAGATTTACGGAACAAAAGACTACATCAATGTGACAGGCGGATGGCATGATGCCGGCGACTACGGAAGATATATTGTAGCCGGAGCTGAAACTGTTGCAGACATGCTTATGGCTTATGAGGATTTCACAGAGCTTTGGAAGAGCGATTCAATCGGAATTCCCGAGAGCGGAAACGGGGTTCCCGATATTCTTGACGAGGCCCGTTACGAACTTGACTGGATGCTTAAGATGCAGGATCCCGCAAGCGGTGGTGTATATCACAAGGTAAGCTGTATAGATTTCCCCGGATATGTTATGCCCGAGGAGGAAACCAAGAAACTGGTAGTGGCTCCTATATCCATTGCGGCAACAGGTGACTTTGCAGCTGTTATGGCTATGGCTTCAAGAGTATACAGACCGTTTGACGAGGAGTTTGCCGATAAGGCTTTGGAAGTTGCCAAGAAAGCCTGGGAATACATAGAAGCAAATCCTGATATGGAAGGATTTAAGAATCCTCCCGAGATTCATACAGGTGAATACGGCGATGCAAAGATTGAAGATGAGAGATGCTGGGCAGCAGTTGAACTATTGAAGGTTACCGGAGAGTCAAAGTATAAAGATTACGCAGAGAAATCACTTAGAAGCGAAATAACCTGCGGCTTTGGATGGGATGATATGGGAAGCTATGCAAACAGCACATATCTCTCACTTGATGAAAGCTTACAGGATAAAGAATTAAGGGATAAGGTTCTTGAATATAACAAAGCAAAGGCTTTGGAGTATTTGAACAACGTTCAGACTGACGGATACATGTGCGATCTTGGCACCAACTACTGCTGGGGTTCAAACTTAAGTGTATGCTCCTATGCAAGATTAATGCTTCTGACTTATAAGTACTGTCCTGAAATGAAGGAGCTTAACACAGCGGCTTACGATCAGATTTCATATCTTCTCGGACAGAATGCTGTAGGATACTCATTTATTTCAGGCTTTGGCGGAAAGTCTCCCGAGAACGCTCACCACAGACCTTCACTTGCATCAAGAAGCGTTGTAACCGGAATGGTTGCCGGAGGTCCTAACGGAGGACACGAAGATCCTTGTGCCGGAAAGGCTCTTAAAGATGCACCGCCCGCAAAATCCTACATCGATAACTCAGAGAGCTATTCTACAAACGAAGTTACCATTTATTGGAACTCTCCCGTTTTATACCTGCTCTCAGCTGTAATCAATAATAACTAAAAAAACTGCCTATCCTTTAGAGGATAGGCAGTGCTTTTCCTGAGGTTTTCAAAATCTCACCATCAAGGCTTCCCTCATCAAGTACGAGGCTTCCGTTTATAAACACTTTGTTTATACCGAAAGGCTTACCCTGATCGGGGGTAGCTTTTTTGATTTCAGATTCATCGAATACGGTAAGGTCTGCATAATACCCTTCTTTAAGATAACCTCTGTCCTTAAGTGAGAATCTGTCGGCCAAAGCTCCGGTCATCTTTCTTATGGTCATTGGCATTGAACAGCCTGTGCCAAGAAGAGAATCTCTTATAAACTTGGGATAGCAGTCATAGATTACGGGATTCTGGATTCCGTGCTCTTCTACCCAGCCATCTGTCATGTAAAGACAGAACTCATTTTTTTCAAAGTCGGATATTATTTCCGGAGTAGAGTAAGGGCCCATATTGACTCTTCCCTGGAAGTTGCTTTTCTCGCAAAGCATAAGGTAAGCGTCGAGATCCTTCATTCCTTCTTCTTTGGCAATCTGATGAACGGTTTTTCCTTCGTATTTTTCATACCCTTCACCGATATAGGCAATTTCAATATCATCAAAACCAAAACCAAGAAGCAAACTTGTAGCTTTAATCAAAACGGAAAGCTTGATTCTGTTTAAGGGTTTCTTTTTCTCCTCAGCACTCATTCCCTGATACCAGGTGGGAAGAATAACGGTGATTACTGAGACACCGAGGCATTCATTGTAGATATCAAACATTGCGTCGACGCCTTCTTTACGAAGGTTTGCCATAATCTCCTTAAACTCATCCTTATCTTTAAGGGAACGTTTTCCGACAAAAATAGCGTGTGAATATTGAAGTTTAAGTTTGGTTCCTTTTGCTATCTCAACAAGTTCATCCACGGCTCTTAAGATGTGGGAGCGGCCAAGTAACTCAGGATATGCCATTGAAACAGCTGAGTTGGCTCTTGGATGAACGGTTAACGGTTTATCATATTTAAGACAGAGAGCGGCAACTTTTTTAAGTTCCTCCGTTTTGGCGTAAAGACCGGGCTCATACATAAGACCTAAGGAAACGCCTGCTGCTCCTTGCTTTAAGTTTTCTTCGATGATATCGAGCATTTTCTTTTCTTCATCTTCGGTAAGCTCTCTGTTTGCAAAACCGCTTACTGCTGCTCTTGCAGAACAGTGGCCGACAAGAACGGCCATGTTACAGGGCATCTTGCCG
>JAGACI010000040.1 GCA_017614185.1 Lachnospiraceae bacterium
CCCTTTATAATCTTCCTTAAGAAAACTATATCCTCGCCCTGCTCTTTGACTGCTATGCAGTAATTGTTAACATTATCAATTTTGCCTTCGAGTTCAGTAAGTTCATGATAATGGGTTGCAAAAAGCGTCTTTGCACCAAGTATCTTTCTGTTACTGATATGCTCAATTACCGCCCAAGCAATTGCAAGCCCGTCAAAAGTCGATGTTCCTCTACCGATTTCATCAAGAATCAAAAGCGAATCTGAAGTTGCATTCCTTAAGATGTTCGCAACTTCGTTCATCTCAACCATAAATGTTGACTGTCCGCTTGATAAGTCATCGGATGCGCCCACTCTTGTAAATATTCTGTCGCAGATACCGATATTGGCACTCTTTGCGGGAACAAAGCTTCCAATCTGGGCCATCAGAACAATAAGAGCGGACTGCCTCATATATGTGGACTTACCGGCCATGTTGGGTCCGGTAATTATAGAAATCTGATTTTTACCGTTATCAAGATAAGTATCGTTTGGAATGAAAAGGTCACCCGATGCCATTTTTTCAACAACAGGGTGTCTTCCTTCCTTGATATCGATAATTCCCTTTTCGTTAAGCTTGGGCCTTGTATAGTTATTATGCTCGGAAACATAAGCAAGAGATGTATAAACATCAAGTCTTGCAAGAGCCTTTGCGCATTTTTGCACTCTCTCTATCTCGTTTCCGATTGCGTCTCTTACCTCGCAGAAAATATCATACTCCAGAGCATTCAGTTTATCCTCTGCATTAAGAATCATATCTTCAAGCTCTTTTAACTTATCCGTAGTATATCTCTCGGATCCGGTAAGAGTCTGTTTTCTTATATAGTCATCGGGGACAAGATTTGCATATGAATTGGTAACCTCAAAATAGTATCCGAATACCTTGTTGTATTTGATTTTGAGGTTCTTGATTCCGGTTCTTTGTCTGTCCTCTTCTTCAAGCGATGCAAGCCAGGTTTTACCGTCTGTTTTGGCTTTTCTGAAGTTATCAATGTCAGCATTGTAACCGTCTTTGATAATTCCGCCTTCTCTTATAAGTATGGGCGGATCATCGTTGATTGCATCGGCAATAAGAGTTCTTATATCAGTAAGATCATCAAGATCATTAAGTATTCCCGTAAGTTCTTCTTTATTGAATGCTTTAAGAACAGCCTTTATGTGGGGGATCATTTCGATTGAAGATAAAAATGCAATCAGGTCTCTCGGGTTGGCTGTTTTATATGTAATCTTTGAAAGCAGTCTTTCAAGATCGTAAATAGGATTAAGATACTCTCTTAACTCATCTCTTGAAATAGAATCTTTGATAAGTTCTTCGATTGCATCCAGACGAAGTTCCATTGAAGCCTTATCTTTAAGCGGCTGTTCAATAAAACTTCTTAACATTCTTCCGCCCATCGCGGTTTTGGTTCTGTCAAGAACGCCTAATAATGACCCTCTCTTTTGCTTATCACGCATTGTCTCGGTAAGTTCAAGATTTCTTCTTGTCGCACTGTCAAGGAGCATGAACTTATTGGAAAGATAGGGATATATATGTGTGATATTTGTTATTGCAGTCTTCTGTGTATCGTAGATATATGAAAGAAGAGCTCCTGCGGCAACAAGACCGTCAGGGAAATCTTCAACTCCAAGTCCGATAAGACTTGTAACTTTGAAATGAGAAGTAAGCTTTCGCCTGCAGGTGTCATCATCAAAATAATGGGCGTCCAGAGGGTTAACAAGAATATTTAACCTGCCCCTTAAATCCTCCACATTAATTCCGGATACCATAAAAGCTTCGTTACAGATAATTTCACTTGGTTCAAACTTAATAATCTCATCAAAAAGAGAATTAAGTGTTTCGACCTCTGTAAGGTAGTAATCGCCGGTGGTAACGTCAACAACAGATAAGCCTATCTCTCCGGTTTCAAAGAAGATAGACATAAGATAGTTATTCTTGCTTTCATCAAGAGAACCTATATCAAGGTTTGTGCCTGAAGTAACGATTCTGGTGACTTCTCTTTTAACAAGACCCTTTGCCAGTTTGGGGTCTTCAACCTGTTCACATATAGCCACTTTGTAGCCAAGGCTTACAAGTTTATTTAGGTAAGTATCAACTGCATGATAAGGGACTCCACACATCGGAGCTCTTTCATCCAGGCCGCAATCTTTTCCGGTAAGTGTTATCTCCAGTTCTTTTGATGCAACAAGTGCATCGTCAAAAAACATCTCGTAAAAATCGCCTAAACGATAGAAAAGAATGCAGTCGTTATACTCTTTTTTGGTTTCGCAATACGCCTTCATCATCGGCGTCATTTCAGCCATTTGTTAAATCCTCATTTCATTTTTGTGAATCAAGTTCTTGCATTTGAGAGCCGAAATAATAGAACCCGTTACACTTCTCTAATTTAACCTGAACAAATTGACCGATTAAGTCAATACTGCCAGGAAAATGAACCAATGTATTGTTGCTCATACGTCCTGTCATAAGGCTAGAATCATGTTCATTAACCTCTTCAACAAGCACGGTTACGGTCTTTCCGGTGTCCTGACCAACTCTTTGTCTTGCTGTGTCCTGAACAGTTTTTAACACTCTGTCAAAGTTTTTCTTAACAATTTCTTCGGGTACCTGCTCCATTTTGGCTGCCGGCGTTCCGGTCCTTATTGAGTAGATAAAAGTAAAGGCATTATCAAATTGAACTTTTTTGATTACATCGATGGTTTCATCGACGTCAGAGTCCGTTTCCCCAGGAAATCCAACAATAATATCAGTCGTTATTGAAATATCCGGTATCTCTTTTCTTATCTTTAAGGCCAGATCAAGGTACTTTTCCTTGGTATAATTGCGGTTCATGGCCTTCAAAATCCTTGTAGAACCCGATTGCAGAGGAAGATGCAAATGACGGCAAATTTTCTTGGATTCTTTCATAACTTCTATAAGTTCGTCCGAAAGGTCCTTCGGATGAGAAGTCATGAATCTTATACGTTTAATTCCGTCAATTTTTTCTACTCTTCTTAAAAGTTCGGCAAAGCTTATGGGGTTGTCGAGATTCTTGCCATATGAATTTACATTCTGACCAAGAAGCATAATCTCAACCACACCATCAGCAGCAAGATTTTTAATCTCTTCGATTATATCTTCCGGTGTCCTGCTTCTCTCCCTGCCCCTCACATAAGGTACTATGCAATAGGTGCAGAAGTTGTTGCAGCCAAACATGATATTTACACCTGACTTATAAGGATATTTCCTTACAACGGGTAAATCTTCGACAATCTGTGTAGTATCCTTCCAGACATCGATAACCATCTCGCCTTCGTTTGCGAAGGTCGTACATAAAAGCTCGGCAAGTTTAAAGATGTTGTGTGTACCAAAGATCAGGTCAATAAAGCCATAACTTTTCTTAATCTTTTCAATGACTGAGGGCTCCTGCATCATGCAGCCGCAAAGAGCAATCTTCATGTGAGGATTCTTTCTCTTACGGCTTTTTAACTCACCAAGCCTTCCGTATACACGAAGATTGGCATTGTCCCTTACGGTACATGTATTAAATATAACGAAATCGGCGTCTTCGGATTCAATTTCCTCATAGCCAACATCAGAAAGGATTCCGCAAATTTTCTCGGAATCCCTGGCGTTCATCTGACATCCGAATGTTGTAACATGACAGGTTGGTTTTCTGCCAAGTTCCTTTTCAAGCTCGGATACATATTTACGGGCTTCTTCAATAAAGCCTCTTTGTCTTAATCCTTCTTCTGTAACCATTAACTAACCTCTGACCTGACCGTTGCCGCGAATAACATACTTGTATGAGGTAAGCTCTTTCAAGCCCATTGGTCCTCTTGCATGAAGCTTTTGTGTGCTTATGCCTATCTCGGCTCCGAAACCGAACTCAAAACCGTCGGTAAATCTCGTTGATACATTGTGATAAACGCAGGCTGCATCAATCTTATTTAAAAACAGCTCAGCGTTCTTACTGTTTTCAGTAACAATCGTTTCCGAATGATGTGTGGAATAAGTATTGATATGATCAATAGCTTCATTTACATCATTAACAGTCTTAACTGAAAGAATATAATCAAGATACTCTCTTCCAAAATCCTCTTCGGTAGCAGGAACCGCACCATCAATGAATTTGCCTGAATCGGCATCGGCTCTGAATTCCACCCTCTTCATTTTCTCTTTTGCGAGCAAAACTTTAAAGAGTTTCTCGGATACATTCTTATGTACAACCAGGGACTCGCAGGCATTACATACTCCGATTCTCTGGGTTTTGGCATTCTCAATTATGTTGGCCGCCATTTCAAGATCTGCGCTCTCATCAACATATACGTGACAGTTGCCGGTACCTGTTTCAATAACAGGTATTGTCGAATTCTCAACAACGCTCGCAATAAGTCTGGCGCTTCCTCTTGGAATAAGTAAATCAACATATTCCTTCTGACGCATAAATTCAACCGTTACAGCCCTGTCGGTCGATTCAATAAGATTAATGGCGTCAGGATTAATTCCGCACTTTTTAAGGCCGTTTTTGATGGAATTGGTGATTGCCTTATTCGAATTAAGGGCATCACTTCCGCCCTTTAAAATGACAGCATTTCCGGTCTTAAAGCAAAGAGCAAACGCGTCAGCGGTTACATTAGGCCTTGATTCGTAAATAATACCAATTACGCCAAAAGGAACCCTGACCTTATCAATCTTCATTCCGTTTGGTCTTTCAAAAGACTCAATAATTTCGCCCTTTGGATTCTTAAGCTTTGCCACTTCTCTGATTCCGTCAGCAATAGCTTTTATCCTAACATCAGATAATGCCAGACGGTCCAAAAGACCCTCCGGCATATTCTTAGCCTTACCATTATTTAAATCTGTCTCATTAGCCTTGATTATATCTGCGCTCTCTGCCAAAAGTGTATCGGCAACACAGTTTAAAGCATTATTTATAGCATCATCTTCCAAAGCCTGAAGGTCATATTTGACCTTGTAGGCTGCCTTGCAAATATCAATTAATTCCATAACAACCCTTATCTTATTATTTCTTTGTCTGTGACAATAATCTGCGGCTTAATATCATACTCCTTTGAAGGTATCTCATAATCAAATACCTGACAGGAATAACCCAAAGCTACAGTGTTTAAAAACTCCTCATGAATTCCTAAAAATCTGTCATAGAAACCGCCACCGTATCCGATTCTGTTTCTAAGTCTGTCATATGCAACTCCGGGAACAATGCAAAGCGATTTCTTGCCGCCTATTGAAGGAGTATATGCATCAGAGAAAAACGGCTCAAGGATTCCGTTATAACCGGCCTGGAGTTCCTCAAGAGCATAGATTCTTAAGAAAACCATGTTCTTGCCTACTACTCTTGGGCAATATATGGCTTTGCCGTCTTCAAACGCCATCTTGATAATCGGGAAAGAATCAACCTCCGACTTGTAAGATGCATAGCAAAGAACGGTATCGGCGTCCTTATATTCGGGAAGTTCGGCAAGCATATCTCTTATTGCCAGATCCATTTCCTTTTTGACATCGCTCTTAATGCTGTTTCTAAGAGCCATGGCCTCATCACGAATTGCGCTTTTTTCCATATTGTTTGCCAAGGTTTGTCACGCTCCCATCTTTATTAACTATGTCAACCGAATCAAGCTGTGCCTTTAGGTTCCTTTTAACGCTGTCTATATATTCCTGACGAAGCTTCTTTTGCTCTTCTGCCTCTTCAGGAGTAAGCCCTACAGTCTTGGACTTATGATAAAGAGTGTTGATGCGCGCAATGCGCTCATCCATATTCATGTCAAAAATCCTTTCAAAACATATCTATACGGGATGAATGCTGTTAACGAATCCGGGCAGATCAAAGCCCTCATCTTTTCTGGCCACAAAGTGGGTTCCAACATTATCACCGTTTACAATCTTATTAATAACTGAAATGTTCTTGCTGTTTGCAATTACCATATCAACGCCGGACATTGTAGCTATCTTTGCAGCGGTAAGCTTTGTATTCATGCCGCCTGTACCAACCTTGCTTCCGGTACTCTTCTTACCCATATGAGCCACTTCATCGACATCCAAAACCTCATCGATAAACTTGGCGTCCTTATTCTGTCTCGGGTCATCGGTGTAAAGACCGTCGATATCGGAAAGAAGAATGAGCAAATCAGCATTAATCATGGCCGAAACAATAGCTGAAAGTGTATCATTATCACCTACAAGCACATCGTTATCTCCAACCATAATCTCGTATGTAGCTATTGTATCATTTTCATTAACGATTGGTATAGCCCCCATTCGCAAAAGTTCAGAAAATGTATTCTGCGCATTTGTGCGATTATTGGGGTCTACAACCGTATTTTTGGTCATTAAAATCTGTGCTGCAATATGATTATACTCCATAAAAAGCTTTTGATAAATCATCATAAGCCTTGCCTGACCTACTGCAGCAAAAGCCTGTTTGGTTGCAAGTTCGTGACCGAATTTGGATCCGTCAGGATCGTTCAAAGCCTGTTTGCCGGAAGCAATTGCACCACTTGTTACAAGAACGACTTCCTTGCCCTGATTTCTAAGATCGCTTAAAATCCTGACAAGCTTTTCGAGCTTAACGTAGTCAAGGTCGCCTGTCTGTGCGTGCTGAAGCGAACTGGAGCCAATCTTGACAACGATTCGCTTTTTGTTTTTCATAATACTCCTCATTTATTTATATCCTTTCAAAGTAACGCTTCAAAAGCTTTAATTCCGTCTACCGCCGCAGAAACGATTCCGCCGGCATAACCTGCACCTTCGCCGCAAGGGTATAAGCCCTTAATGTTTAAAGATTGGAAATCTTCTCCTCTTGTAATCCTTACAGGAGATGAAGAACGGCTCTCAACACCGGCGACAATGCAATCTCCCGAATTAAACCCCTTAATTTTTCTTCCGAATTCATGCATTCCGTCAACGAAAGCCTCGGTTAATTCACCCGGCAAAAGTTCTTTCAGATCAGCGTATGTACATTCGCCCTTAAATTCAGGAGAAATATCAAAGGTCAGCTCGCTTACATCAGATGTTAAATCTTTAAAATAACAATAAGGAATCTTGCCTTTCCCAAGTTCATATGCCTTGTTCTCGAGGCATCTTTGGAAATCTATGCCGGAAAGAACATCATCGGAAGGAAAATCGTCTTTATCAACGTTTATTAAAATCGCGCTGTTTGCATTATAGCCATTTCTTCCCGAGTAGCTCATTCCGTTTATCGCAAGATGATTAAACTCAGAAGAAGCATTTACAACATATCCTCCCGGGCACATGCAAAACGAGTAGACATTCCTGCCATTCTCAGATTTTGCCGCCAGTTTATAAGGTGAAGCTCCCGGATAAAATGGCAATTCATCCTTGGTGGCGCCATACATTGCTTTATCGATAAGACTTTGCGGGTGCTGAACCCTGAAGCCAACTGCAAAGGCTTTTGGCTCCATAAATACATCTTTTTCATGGAGCATTTTGAAGGTATCTCTGGCAGAATGTCCAATACAAAAGACTGCGTTATCTACATCAAATCTTTCAGAATCATTTATATATAATGCCTTTAGTTGTCCGTCTTCTATACAAACGTCTGTTACCTGTGACTCAAACCTTACCGTTCCGCCAAGTCTTATAATTTCTTCTCTAATATTCTTTACTACATTTATAAGAACATCCGTCCCGATATGAGGCTTTGCATCATAGATTATCTCTTCTTTGGCTCCAAACTCAACAAAGGTTTTAAGCACATAAGC
>JAGACI010000041.1 GCA_017614185.1 Lachnospiraceae bacterium
CTGCTGCCCTCAATGCCCTCTTCAAATAGCCGTCATTCTCATCGAGAAGTCTCTTTGACGTCTCAACGTCTTTGCCGCTTAAAATGGCCATTGCAGCCAGTTTGACACTCATGTCACATTTCTTCAGATACTCTAAAGCCGCGTCTCTGTCAACATCGGTTAAATCACAGAGCATTCTGATTGATCTTTCGTGAAGTTTCTTATTGGTAGCCTTAACATCAACCATTCTGTTACCGTAAACCTTGCCAAGTTTAATCATGGTGGCTGTGGTTATCATGTTAAGGACGAGTTTCTGAGCTGTACCGGACTTCATTCTGGTGGAGCCGCTTATAACCTCGGGGCCGCATGCCACAGCTATACAGATATCACAGCATGTGTTAAAGTCCGTTTCCTTATTATTACATACGCCGACGGTAACTGCGCCAAGCTCCTTGGCATGCTTAAGAGCGCCTCTTACAAAAGCTGCACTTCCGCTTGCAGTTATACCGACTACGACATCGTTTCTTCCTATATTATGTTCATCCATGAGAGCGCTTCCCGCTACCGGGTCGTCCTCGCATCCTTCTACCGCGGTTCTTAATGCCACATCGCCTCCTGCGATATAGCCCTGAACCATTGAAGGGTCTGTTCCGTAAGTAGGAGGACACTCCGAAGCATCAAGCACGCCTAATCTTCCGCTTGTACCTGCTCCTACGTAAAAGAGTCTTCCGCCGTTCTTGATTCCTATATAAACAGCGTCGACCGCTTTGGCAATATCATCAATCTCTTTTTCTACTGCAGGGGCTACCTTCTTATCCTCTGCGTTAATCATTTTAAGAATCCCGGTGGTGTCGCATTCATCAATGCTGACCGTATTCGGATTAATCCCCTCCGTTGTCAATGATCCGAGTTCTACCATTCCTTATCCTTTCACACTTATACTTTTCAAATATACATTTAATAATTTCCAACTATTAGAATACAATCGTGAAAAGTCCTTGTCAATAAAATATGTAACTTTATTTCAGTGTCAGTGCCGCTTTTGAACTTTTTCTCCGAATTGACCGTCTTAGTTTTTTGAAACTTTACATGCATATTTTCCCCTGATTTTACGCTGATTTCCGTGTCATCTATTTGGGGCCGAAAATCAAGTAATCCCCCATTTCCACATAGTTATCCACATGTGACACAAGTGTCAAAACGAGCCTGACTTTTACGTCTTTCCTTCAAAATGAGTCCAGAAATCTCTTATCGACTCTTCGGCACTTGCAGGATTAACATTCTTTATGTCATCCCACTCCCTTGGGAAGAGACGCCTGTAGTCATAGTTTTTGAATCTGTTATCAAGAAGGGCCACTATACCTATATCATCCGCGGTTCTTATTACACGGCCTGCAGCCTGGAGTACCTTATTCATGCCCGGATACCTGTAGGCATAGTCAAAGCCGTTTTCACCGTGTGCTGAGAAAAAGTCCTTAAGAATACCCCTCTCTTTACATATCTGTGGAATACCCGGACCTACGACGATTGAGCCGATAAGGCTGTCGCCCTTTAAGTCAATGCCCTCGGAAAAGATTCCGCCAAGGACACAAAAGCCTATAAGTGTTTTAGATGATTCTCCTTCGGGAGAAGTTTCAAACATTGAGAGGAATCGCTCCCTGTCCTCTTCCTTCATTACATTCTCCTGAATAACACATTCCGTATTCTCCATAAACGGAAGCTCGGAAAGTTCAAAAGCATCAAAAACCGACGTTAAGAATGCATGTGAAGGGAAGAATACCATATAGTTTCCCTTTTTACATGAGGTAACGCTTCTTATATATGAAGCGATATTTGCGTACTGGGTTTCGGAGCGTTCGGTATAAAGCGTGCTTACGCCTTCTCCAATAAATACCCCTCTCTTTGCCGGATCAAAGATTGACTGGGCGTAAACCTCATAATCCTCCTCACTTCCGCCAAGCAGCTTCTTATAATACTGAATCGGAAGAAAGGTTGCCGAAAAGAGGATACTGCTTCGTCCCCTGTCCATACATCTGCCAAGGAGCTTGGCGGGATTAACACAGTAAAGTTTCAGGAAGAAGTCCCCATTTCCGGCCATATCTGTATATATGACATAGTTGTCATCTATCTCTTCATAGATGCCAAGGAAATGAGAAATGTCAAAATAAAGCTGAAGGAACGCTTCATCATCAGGAGTCTGAAGTTTCTCGTCAAGATAAGCGTTATATGCAAGATAAAGGTTTTGCACATAACCGACAAACGTGTTGATTTCAACCCCTATGCTTTGCTTATCCATCATCTTTTTGAGTTTCAAAAGTTCCGAATTACATTTGTCTATCCACTTGTTGATTCTTTTTACGAATCTGTTCTCTGCGGGCAACGGACCTTCTTTGAGAATTCTTCTTACCGACAGAAAGTTTTCCTTAACAAGGATAGCGGAGTACATATCCCTTCCCCTCTCCAAAAGGTTATGGGCCTCGTCGATAAGAAAGACATAGTTTTTGCCCGTTGCACCGTCTGCAAAGAATCTCTTCAGATAAACATGAGGATCAAAAACGTAATTGTAGTCACAGACTATAGCGTCTGCAAAAAGTGATGCATCAAGGCCGAGTTCAAATGGGCATACCATATGTTTCTCGGCATACCCGGCTATTGTCTCTCTTCTTAAGTCTTCTTCATTTGTAAGAAGGTCATAAAGTGCTTCATTTACTCTGTCGAAATGCCCCTTTGCATAGGGGCATGCAACAGGATTACAATCGCAGGTCTCATTTGCGCAGACTTTCTCCTTCGCCGTTATCTGAAGGCTCTTATATGAAAGTCCGCCTTGTCTTAATATGTCAAAGGCATTTACGGCAACAGCTCCCGTGACGGTCTTGGCCGTTAAGTAGAAAAGCTTATCGCACATGCCTCTGTTTCCCGAAAGAATTGTAGGATAGATTGTGGCAAGAGTTTTTCCCACTCCGGTCGGAGCCTGAATGAAGAGTTTCTTCTTATGATAGATGGTCTTATAGACATTCTCCATAAGTTCCTTCTGGCCATCCCTGTATTCATAGGGAAATTTAAGGCCTTCAAGGGACTCATTTCTCTTAATCTGCCAGGCAACCGAGTAATCGGTCCAGCGCTTGTACTCAGTCATCACGCCTTCAAACCACTCGGTGATTTCCTTAGCAGTAAGTTCTTCATAAAAGTAGCGAATCTCTTCCGTATCGATATTGCAGTAGGTCATTCTGACCTTGATTTCGCTTAAGTCATTCTGTGTAAGATAAATATATGCATAGCATTTAGCCTGGGCTAGATGCTCAGGTTTGGGGGCGCGGATATTCTTCAAATCCCTGTAGGTACCTTTGATTTCATCAATTACGACACCCGTGTCATTTGTTATGATTCCGTCTGCTCTTCCGTCAAGTTTAAGGCTGTAATCACCGAAATCTTTGACAAAACTAAGAGGCACCTCGGCTTCATAATCATTGCCCGCCCTCTTTTGAATAAGTCTGTGGATTCGTCCGCCCTCGAGCATTGCATCGGCAGGTGCACCGGCTATGGTATTGTCAATATCACCGTTTCTAAAGAGGAATTCAACCATCCCCCTTACTGATATCTGTATCTCCATATGGCACACCTCCCTTCATAGTTGTATTTATCATGTCAAAACCACAATATATAGTATAGCATAATACGCGTTTCTGGTACATATGTTCGAAATATTTTTACATAACGAAAAAACCGGATTCAAACGAATCCGGCTTTTCAATCCTTACATATTCAATTTGCAATTAGCATGCTACCGCATAATTACGGAGCATTTCGTCGAAAGCTTTGTTAAAACCAAAGCATGTTACGGTAAGATCTTTAGTAAAATCTAAGCCCATAACGCCTAAAATGGACTTTGCATCAACGATGTACCTGTTGTAAGCAATGTCGATGTCAAAGTCACAGTGTCTTGCAACCTCAACGAAGTGTCTTGCTTCGTTAGGGGTAAGACGAATCTGAAACTTCTTCATTATAATGACCCTCTTAGAAATATACTTATTTATCGTCCCTACTCGATAAAAAGTACCACTACTACCTACAATCATGAAACAATCTTTCATGACTGCGTTTATTATAATAGAAAAAAACTATAAAATCAATCGTCATTTTATTAAATTTTTGTTGCCAAATTGTTTCGAATGGGTTTACTATTAACAATAAATGCTATTACGAGGTGTACAAAATGGACAAACAATTGATACCTGCAGGCTATGAATCTGCACTGGATTTACATGCCACACAGGTCGCCATCAAAACCGTTAAGGACATATTCCAGGATCTTTTGGCGGAAAGACTCAACCTCTTACGCGTATCTGCGCCTCTTTTCGTTGATCCTAAGTCAGGACTTAACGATAATTTGAACGGATACGAGAGACCTGTCAGCTTTGATATTTTGCACGAACAGGGTAAAGAGGCTGAAATTGTTCAGTCCCTTGCGAAATGGAAAAGATATGCTTTAAAGAAATACGGTTTCAAGGTAGGCGAAGGCCTTTACACCGATATGAGTGCCGTAAGACGTGATGAGGAGCCCGACAACATCCACTCAATCTATGTTGACCAGTGGGACTGGGAGAAAATCATCACCAAAGAGCAGCGTAATCTCGATACCCTTAAGGAAGTTGTAAAAGAGGTTTACAAAGTTCTTCGTAAAACCGAGAAGTACATGGGCATCGAATATGACTATATCGAAGAGATTCTTCCCAAGGATATCTTCTTTATCACCACTCAGGAGCTTGAGGACATGTTCCCCGACAATACTCCCAAGGAGCGTGAGTATCACATCGCCAAGGCTAAGGGCGCCGTATGCATCATGCAGATTGGTGATTTACTTGAATCAGGCGAGCGCCATGACGGAAGAGCTCCCGACTATGATGACTGGGCATTAAACGCAGATATCGTTGTTTACTACCCCGTTCTCGACATTGCTTTGGAACTTTCATCAATGGGAATCAGAGTTGACGAGAAGTCACTTGCCGAGCAGCTTAAGAAAGCCGGATGTGAAGAGAGAGCTGAGCTTCCTTTCCAGAAAGCTATTCTTAACAAAGAACTGCCCTATACCATCGGTGGAGGTATCGGACAGTCCAGAATTTGTATGTTCTTCTTAAGAAAAGCTCACATCGCAGAGGTTCAAAGTTCACTCTGGCCCGATGATCAGCTTGAAGAGCTGGCAAAACGCGGTATCCACACTCTCTAAAACAAAGCACGGTTCTTTTTTTCAAGAATCAAGGCTGCTGTAAGAGCAAGTGCAAATACCGAGAGGAATATGACACATGCCAAAGGATTAAGGCACCATATTCCGAATATCAATGAATTTGAAAGCGCGAAGCCTGCGAGGTTGATGATTCCGTGAAGAATCACACTCCATATAAGGCTTCCGCTTTTTTGATATACAACTGCAAGAAGTATTCCTCCAAGGAATCCGTAAATTCCCTGAACCACATTTCCGTGGTACATTCCAAAAAAGATTGCAGAAACGACTGCAGCAACGGTTACAGAATAGAATCTCTTAAGTCTGTTATAAAGAATACCTCTGAATACAAGTTCCTCTGCAATCGGTGCAAAGATGCCGTACAAAACGGCGCCTTCGATTATTCCTACACTGTTCTGAATTTCAGAAACCTGATTAAAGCCGGGTGAAGCCGATGTTAATCCTGTTAAGAAGAGCAGCACATTGATTCCAAGGCTAAAGCACACGCCAAAAAGAATCATAAGGATTAACTGAAGCCATCCAAAAAGGTTATTCCTGTATATAGGATCCGCTCCCCTTTGGTTATTGGCATTCTTAAAGCGGTATGAGTATCTTGCGGATACCAATTCTCTCCTTCCGTAAACCACATACATCACTATTGCCATAACCGCAAAGGCAAAACACCTTACCCAGGGATTATTCATTCCAAAAGCTGTGTATCCGGCGATACGAAGGAGGTTTGAACCAAGATAGTATATGACTATCGGCAAGAGCACATCATATAGTATGACGGGTAAAACGTTCGCTCTTTCTGACACATCTGTCGTAATTTTGGCTGTTATTTTGTTTTCACGACCGCGCAAAAGCAGATTTTCCAGCTCTTTTGCGGAAAAAACAATATAATCTGCTCCGGCGGCTTTTAATTCCTCCAGAAAAGTGACATCATAGACAATTGCAACGCTGGAAAGCCCATGAGTCTTGGCTCCGAGGATATCAAACTTCCTGTCTCCAATCATGACAGTATTGTCATAATCAATTTCGCTGCCATTAAATAACAGGCGTAACGCTTTCTCCATTACATCGTTCTTTTCAACGAGTCCTTCTTCCTCTATAGCACCCACAATGACGTCAAAATACTTCTCAACGCCAAACTTTTTAAGTACGATATGCACCATATCATCAGGCTTGCTGGATGCTACCGCGAACTTGGCTCCGCTTCTTTTTAAAGCCTTAAGCATATGCTTGACTCCGGGGAAGAGGGAGTTTTCAAAAATA
>JAGACI010000251.1 GCA_017614185.1 Lachnospiraceae bacterium
CGGAGTGTTTTATACGAAGGCAAATCCGAATGAGGTGCAAAGCTATGTTAATGAAGTATGTGATGCTTTGGGAGTTATTCCTGCTTCAAATGTATCCAATTCTACAAATGCCCAAGTCACTATTACAGGCACAAGCATAAAGACTTTGATAGATGCATTTAAACAACTGTTGATGTTAATATGTATTTTCTCGATTTTGTCGACTATACTCTTTGCTTTTATTAAAGCAAAGAGAAATAAGAAGTACTACGCTGTATTGCTTATCAATGGTTATACCAAGGGAGAACTGTTTTTGATTATGGCCGGATCGATGCTGCTGATTTTGTCTGTGAGTAATGTGGTTGGGTTAACAGTTGGTAAGATAGTTGGAAAGATGCTTGGAAGCCCTAATGCAATCAGTATTGATGCCACAGTCTTGGCTGACGCTATAATACTTAACGTTGCAGTGATAACCGCGATGATAATTGTAAAGAAGACAGAGATATGGAGGCTTTTTAAGGAAATAAATGATTAGTGTAAAAAACATACATAAGACATATTATGATGGTCTAAAGCCAAACGAGGTTTTAAAAGGTATCTCTTTCGAGGTCAAGGAAGGTGAAATGGTAGCACTTATGGGAAGAAGCGGAAGTGGTAAAAGTACGCTTTTAAACATTTTAGGCGGATTGCTATCGCCTGATGACGGAGAAATAGTAATTGATGGCGAGGAGATAGATTTCCGAAAGACGGATAGATTAAGACGGGAAAAAATAGGATATGTACTCCAGGATTTTGCTCTCATAAGCAGAAAGGATGTCCTAAGAAATGTGTCTTTTGCCGTAAGAAGCAAAAAGTACAGGGATAAACGATATATGGCGGTCAAGGATTTGCTAAGTGACGTGGGAATGGGAGATAAGCTCTACAGCTATCCTTTCCAGTTATCAAATGGTGAAAAACAGCGTGTTGCAATCGTAAGAGCATTGGTGGATGATAAAAAAATCCTTTTGGCTGATGAGCCTACTGGAGCTCTTGATGCGGATAACGCAGAGAGTATTATGAACATAATCAGAAGTAACGTAAAAAACAGAAACTTAACTGCATTAATTGTTACGCATGACAAGGAGATTGCAGCAAAGTGTGACCGTGTCATTAATCTTAACTATGGAGTTGTTACTTATTAGATATCATATTTTACGATTAACATCGTAATAATAGAGGTTGCCATATTTGATGGCAACCTTTATAATATTTGTCATAACTCGTAAAAGTCGCAAACGTAAGTAATAAGAGAGAGAACAGCTATGTGGGATACAAGTTTTGCATTACCCAGTATGTTCATTATACTTATTATATTGGCGTTCTACTTTTCCTTACCTAGGCTCCCTATCAGAAAGAATCGCGCTTTCCTGCGATTAATCCTGATTGAGACCCTGGTTATTTTGTCTGACATTGTGTCCAGTCGCATGGACAACAATTATGAATCGTTCGATCACTTTTTCCTGTGTTTTACAAATACAATATTTTTCATGGCATTCTTTTTAAGAACTCTGGCATTCTATGAGTTTACGGAGAGTACTCTGAAACTTGGAATAAAGAAGAAAAAGCTTTTATATGTGCTTTCAAGAATGCCGATTATTCTGGCTGTTTTGCTTGCCATGACAAGCCATTTGACACATCTTATTTATTATATTGATGAAAACGGCTATCATAGCGGAGCATACTATAATGCGCTGTATCATTGCGCGTTTTTCTATCTAGGATTATCATTCGCAATCCTTTTTGCCTTTAGAAAGAGACTTCCCAGAAGGCGAGACAGGTATGCTTTGATTCTTTTGAATCTTTTAGTTCTTGTGGGCGTTATTGTAAGGCTTGCATTCCCAAGATATCTTCTTATGGACACATTCTGTCTCATAGGAATTATTGTCGTATATCTTTCTCTTGAGAATCCGGATTTCTATCTGGAACTTCGCGGCGCGGTTTTTAACAGCAGAGCTTTAAGAGAATTCGTTGAGGAAAATATCGATAATCTTGAGTACAAATGTATAGGTGTAACAGTCCGTCAATACTATGAGATGCGAGATATATACGGCGCATCACAGATGGATGCCGCACTTAATCTTATGGGAAAGCACCTGGCAAACACCTGTAGTGATTGCATGGTCTTTTACACAAGGAAGGGAAGATTTGTACTTTTAGCACCACTTGATATAAGTGTTAACAAGGTGTGCGACGAAATCTATGAAAGATTCAAGAAACCATGGGAGAGTACAGAGGCAAAGGTTTACGTTAACGTTGGCTTTTCGTCTATAGACATGGCGAATATTCACTATCCTGTGGATATAATTATTGCAACTGTTGCAAGGGTAATAGGAAATGCAGGCGGACTGGTCGGCAGTGGTCTTTATCAGGCGTCAAGAGATGAGTTTAAGCAGACTGAAAGAGAGACTGAGATTAAGAAATGCCTTGTAAATGCTTTGGAAAATGAAAAGGTGGAAATATATCTGCAGCCGATTGTTGATTCCTTTACAGAGGAGCCTGTTGGAGCGGAAGCACTTGCAAGAATAAGGGATTCGGAGGGCAATATCATCCCTCCGGGAGAGTTTATTCATATTGCCGAGAACAGCGGACGAATCAATGAACTTGGAGAAATCGTTTTTGAGAAGACCTGTCGCTTCATAAAAGCATGGGATATAAGGAAGATGGGACTTAAGTGGATTAATGTAAATCTCTCGCCCGTTCAGTTCCTAAGCCCTGATATCGCGGACAGATATGGAAGCATAGTTAAGAAATACGGAATTGATCCCGAGTTAATCCATTTGGAGATTACAGAGGAAGCCATTATAGATACAGACTTTATCCTGAGGCAGACACAGAGAATGGTCGAGAAGGGGTTCAGGTTTGTGCTTGATGATTACGGCACAGGTCATTCGAATCTGTCAAGGCTTAGAATGTTCCCGTTAGTAAATATCAAACTTGACAGGGGAATAGTATGGGCATACTGTGATGATCCCGATGAGGTTACAGCCAACCTGGTTGGGTCGTTTGTAAAGATGGGTATTGATGTTACAGCCGAAGGCGTCGAAGATGAGAACATGGCGATAATGATGAAGGATATAGGGTGCAATTATCTGCAGGGGTTCTATTATTCGAAGGCGATAGCGGTTGATGAGTTTGTGGGGAAGTATGGGGGGTGAGATGGTCGGCATTGAGCCGCCCACAATTCCTTACGTGATAGCAATGAAAAATGCGCCACTCATAGATTGCGAAGCAATCTATTTCACCACGGCGGTCGGCATTGAGCCGCCCACAATTCATAGATTTCTTCGAAATCTATTTCATCGTAGGCTCTCGCCGTATAAAGACAAAAACAAAGAGCAATCCACAAGTAAACTTGCGATTGCTCTTTCCTTTTGTCTTTGCACGGCTCAATGCCGTTACGTAAGCTGCTGACGGGAATCGGACCCGTGACCTCCGCACTACCAATGCGACGCTCTACCGACTGAGCCACAGCAGCACAGGGTTGCTTCCGCAACCACCGAATGCTATTGTATCAAACGCATATTGCTTTGTCAATTAAAACAATTCGTTTAAAAGCATTAAAATTTGTCTTATTACAGATAGTCATTATGACTGGGAGTAAGCAGCATATCTATCTCGTTTCGAATCTCTTCGGGCATCTCCAAAATGGCCTGGCTTACTGCATCTTTGCTTGAATTATTGATGCAGAAGATGCAGGATTCATCACGTCTTGAGAAAAATCCACGCTTGGGCCACTTAATATAATAGGAAACGCCGTGACCTAAAAGGTAGCTTTCGAGGTGCTGTTTGGCACGACGATTGTATACCTTGCAAAGTTCGATTTCGTTGTTCACCTTGAGGGGTGTGTAAATGGTAGGTTCCATGCTGCTTCCTCCGGGAATTTTAGTTTGTGGGCTGTGCGGCAGCGGCGGCTGCAGCGGCAGCTTCTGCTGCGGCCTGCATTTCTGCGAGCTGCTGCTGAATTATAACATCGTGGTCAGGACTTTCCATGAACTCCCAAGTATGAGGACAGTAGTGGGTTCCGATAGGAACTTCCTCGCCCGTCTCGGGATCAATCGTGGTAGTAGGTACAATATCAACCTGTTTAAGCTTTCCTGTTTCATCAACACCGGCACTTCCGGGCTGAAGAACTGCGGGCTCAACAGGAATCATCTCGATTACACCTTCAACTTTGAAAGGACAGCACTCTGTTGCAGGAAGATTACAGTATGCACAGTATTCACCTGCGTAGTGAACATCACATGTCTCTGTGGGTACCGTGCCTTCCGCAAAGTACTCTGTGATAAGCGTTCCGTCACAAAGTCCTGGAATCGGAAGCTTACCTGATCTTGAACAAACAGTAGCCTGAACAACATCTGCGGGCTTCTCTGAGAAACCGATATCAGGAAGATCCTGATGAACCTGTGACATAACCATGTTCCAAAGTTTCTTGTGGAGGGTCTTGTTCTCACCCTTCATGGGTTCGTTGTTATCAAAACCTTCCCAAATAGCACATGTATAGTAAGGAGTAAATCCTGCAAACCATACGTCACGGTACTCATTTGATGTACCTGTTTTACCGGCGATGGACATTCCGGGGAACTTACAAGGATTACCTGTACCCTGGTTAACTACGTCCTTCATAGCGCTGGTAAGAAGGAATGCAGTTGATTCCTTTAATACTCTTCTTGAGGTATCGCCTGTGTTATCAAGGATAACATTTCCTTCTCTGTCGAGAACCTTGGTATAAAGCTTAGGAGCGTTATAAACACCATCGTTTGCGATAGAAGCGTAAGCTGCGGTCATCTCGTAACAGGTTACACCCTTTGTAAGACCGCCGAGTGTAAGTGACTGAACGATATCGGACTTGATTTCACCGTTTACTTCAACGTTGTCAACAAGAGTAGTGAAACCGAAGTTAAGAAGATAATCATATCCAAGCTGGGGAGTGATTACCGTAAGGTTCTTAACCGCAACAATGTTGACCGAGTTCTGAATACCGACTCTGACAGATGTAAGTCCGTTAAAGGACATATCGTAGTTATTAACAGGTGTTCCGTCGTTATAGTTAAACGGAGCATCGTTTCTTACTGTTGCAAGTGTAAGAAGTCCTGTATCAATACCGGGTGCATAGGTTGCAAGAACCTTGAATGTTGAACCGGGTGAACGGGTGGAAGAAGTAGCTCTGTTAAGAGTACGGCTTCCTTC
Organism: Lachnospiraceae bacterium; assembly: GCA_017614185.1. The sequence goes on from JAGACI010000251.1 coordinate 5,206, forward strand.
TTTCTTACCTCGACCGCCGACCATTGCAAGTACGTAACCGGTCTTCTGATCCATGAGAACCATGCTTATCTGGGGCTGAGGAGTAACTGAAATTCTCTCTGCCTCGAAATCACCGCCTGTTTCGGCAAGCATTAAGTCTTTGTACTCTGCCGCAAGTGCTTCGGCTTCCTCTTTTGAAGGGAAGAGCATGTCGAAGTTACGGTCAACGTTTTCTTTGTAATACTTCTGAAGCATCTCGTTACTGTAGTTCTGAGTTGTTCCGTCAGGAAGAGTAATCGAGAGCTGATATGACAAAAGCCATTGAGTATTGTCAGGATAGTTCTCCTCGTTTGTGAGAACGTCATCCATGATTTTCTGAATACCTGAATCCTGGGTTGAATATACTCTCAAACCGCCGCTGTAAAGGAGAGACCATGCGGTGTTCTCACTGTAACCTGCATTAAGTAAATCCTTGTAAAGCTGGTCTGTAAGCGCATCTACAAAGTAGGTTGTAGTCTCGCTCTTTTCAACTATCTGGTTGGCTGCCTGAATACGAGAGTATACGTCATCATCACAGGCTGCCTTGTATTCGTCTTCGCTGATATAACCTTCGGAAAGCATTGCCTTAAGTACATCCTTACGACGCTTGTCATTCTCCTCGGGATGCGAGATGGGATTGTACTTTGAAGGGTTCTTGGTGATACCTGCGATACAAGCACACTCGGATATGGTTAATTCCGTTACATCCTTATTAAAATATCTTTGAGCCGCAGCCTGAACACCAAGTGTTCTCTGGCCGAGGTTGATTGTATTAAGGTATCTTAAAAGGATTTCGTCCTTACTAAGCATCTTTGTGATTTCAAGGGCCAAGTACTGCTCCTGAATCTTACGCTTAATCTGATCTGAGAGACCATCCTCCTCCATCCAGCCGGTGAACACAGTGTTCTTAAGAAGCTGCTGTGTGATGGTGGAAGCACCCTGTTTGGTTTTAAATCCTGAGGCTACGAACTTATAACCTGCACGGATGATACCGGAGATATCAATACCGTTGTGCTCGTAGAAGTTCTTATCCTCGATTGCGATAAACGCATGCTTGATGTTGTCTGTAACCTTGTCCTGACTGATGGGGATACGGTTGGAGTTCTCTGATACGAGCTTCGCAATCTGATTGCCCTCTGAGTCATAGACAAATGTGGAATATCCACTGGGAGCAACATCATTGGGGTCCGGTACGGGAGCTACATCTAGAACCGCTTTAAACATTCCGATTCCGGCTGCTGCGCCCATAACGCCCAAGCCAATGATGGCTATAATCAATAATTCTACTGCAAAGAGTCCGAATTTATTTCCCCAACGGGGACCGACAGCCTGAAGTCTTGCCTGTCTCTTCTTGACTCCTCTTTTTCCATAATTCAAAACATTCACCTCTTTAAAACATAACTATACGAAGTACATTATATCAAAACATTTCCATTTTATAAAGAATTTTGCGGAATCTTAATGAAAGATTAATAGATTATGCTATTATAAAAAAGGTAGTTTTAAAAAGGAGACCGGACGGCATGGAAACATCGCCTAACAAGGAGTTCGCGGTTGTAACGGAAGGCGGCGTCGGAGAAGTGGTTGAGAAGAAATCACGCTTCATCGCAACTATTCGCCCCGTATCAAGCGAAGAGGAAGCCACGGCTTTCATAGACGAGATGAAAAAGAAATATTGGGACGCCAGACACAACTGTTCTGCGTTCATAGTCGGAGAGCACGGTGAGACAACCAGATGCTCTGATGACGGTGAACCATCCGGTACTGCAGGCAGGCCGATGCTTGAGGTGCTTAGCGGCATGAACCTTAAGAACGTGGCTGTAGTAGTCACAAGGTATTTCGGCGGAGTTCTGCTTGGAACGGGCGGACTTGTAAGAGCTTACCAGGCGGCTGTCAAAGAGGGCCTTAACAACTCAAAGGTCGGTAAAATGAGCCCCGGAGTTGTCTATCGAATAGGCACCGATTATAACGGCCTTGGCAAAATAAGATATGTCCTTTCTCAGGAAGGAATCGAGCCTGACGACATTCAATATAAGGAAGATGTTGAGATTGTTTTTACCGCATGGGAAGACAATGAGAAAAAGGTTCTCAAATCGATTACCGAGTGTACCTCGGGAAGGGCGAAAATAAGCGAAGAAAACAGAGGTTTTTTTCTCAAAAAAATTGACAATGAAAACCTCGTTTAGTATATTTTTATATGGGCCTTTTGACAGCTAAAAGGCCTTAAAGCATTTCGAAAGGTGGTGGTTTTATGAAGAGTCGAAGTACGAACAATACTGAAAATCCTCTCCCACATATATGGGATAAAACCACTGTAACCAAAGGAGAAATGCTATGGATGAGATCAAGGTATTAGACGAGATCTTAGAGCTTCTAAAGACCAAGCAGTACACTGCGCTTCGCCAGAGACTCTCAGAGATTAATCATGCGGATATCGCTGATATCCTCGAGGAGATGGAGGAGGATGACAGACTCAAGGTCTTCAGAATTCTGCCCAAAGATCTTGCTGCTGACGTCTTCTCATACTTGGAGGTTGACAATCAGCAGACAATCATTACTTCCTTGTCAGATAAGGAAGCATCCAACATCATCAACAACCTGATGGCCGATGATGCTACAGACCTTTTGGAGGAGATGCCCGCAAGTGTAGTTAAAAGACTCCTTGCCGGTGCCAACGCCGCAACGAGAAGAGACATCAACCACCTGTTAAGATACCCCGATCAGTCGGCCGGTAGCTTAATGACAGTGGAGTACGTTGACTTAAAGGAAGGTCAGACAGTCTCGGAAGCACTTGCCAGACTCAGAAAGAACGGCAGGGACAGTGAGACAATTGAGACAATGTACGTCCTCGACCCCAGCAGAAAGCTGGTGGGTATCGTCACCTTAAGGGATTTGCTTTTTGCCGACCCTGATTCAATAATCGGTGACATCATGGAGGAGAACGTTATCTCGGTAACGACTCTTACGGACCAGGAGGAAGTTGCCTCCCAGTTCAAAAAATACGACTTTACCGCAATGCCAGTTGTCGATAACGAGAACAGACTTGTCGGTATCATAACAGTCGATGATATCGTGGATATCATGGAAGAAGAGACCACAGAGGATATGGAGAAGATGGCAGCTATCATGCCTTCCGACAAGCCATATATCCGTACCGGTATCTTTGAGACGTTCAAGAAGAGAATTCCCTGGCTGCTTCTTCTCATGGTTTCCGCAACATTTACAGGCAAGATTATTCAGTCCTTTGAAGATGCTCTCGCAGCATGTGCAGTACTTACAGCCTTTATTCCCATGCTTATGGATACGGGCGGTAACGCAGGCGGACAGGCATCCGTTACCATCATTCGTGGACTTTCACTTGAAGAGATTGAATATAAAGATACTTTAAGGATTATCTGGAAAGAGATAAGAGTTGCGGTACTTTGCGGAGTGACCCTTGCGGTTGCCAATTTTGCAAAGCTTATGCTCTTTGACAGAGTGGGACTTATGGTTTCACTGGTGGTATGCCTTACACTTGTTTTGGTTGTAAGCATGGCCAAGGTTGTGGGATGTACCCTTCCGATATTGGCTAAAAAACTGGGATTTGACCCGGCAGTAATGGCAAGCCCGTTTATCACTACAATTGTGGATGCACTTTCACTGTTGGTTTATCTTAGAATAGCCACCAATCTTTTACATCTGTAAATTTGGAAACGAAAGTATTAATATATGGAAGAATTATTTAACACCTGGAAGTTGGGAGCCATGCTCCTCGATATTATCGTGGGCTTTGGGCTTCCGATTTCTATGATAATGATAATAAGAAAGAAATATCAGATAAGGTTTGCCGTAGGCATTATAGGTGTCGGAACCTATATCATCGTTAATTCCCTGCTTTGCGGAATCTTTGATGTACTTATTTACCAGCTTAAGCTTTCAGACTATCTTGAAGGCATTCCTTCGGCTGAGGCTGTTTTTTACGGAGTATTCCACGGACTTATCCAGTTTGCAGGCTACTACGTAGTGATGAGATTTTTTATGAGAGGCTATGAGCGCAAAGAGAATGCCCTCATGTTCGGTGTAGGTCTTTCGTTTATCGATTGCTTTTACTACAATGCGGTTGGCGGCTTTTCCAACTATATAACAGCTACCGAAGTCGGTGAGTGGGGAAGAGAGAGCTACCTTGGAAGATTCCCCGAAGACCAAAGGGAAATGGCGGAGTCAACGCTTAACCAGCTTTTGGATTTAACTGTTTCCGATATTGTCGGAAGCGTTATATTTATGATTCTTGAGATGGTATTTATGATTGCGATTTCCATTCTGCTTTTTGAAGCCACGAAGAGAGTCGGTAAGAAGTATCTTTTGCCCACAATCGGTGCAGCCATCGTTGCCGTTAATCTTATCATCTGCTTCAGAAGTGTTGAGAGGCTTTCGCAGGTTGCATATCTTGTTCTTATCGGAGTTGTTGCAGCACTCACAGGTTTTGGAGCCTACATTTTCTACACTGCCGATAAAGAGGAGATTAAAGGCAAAGGCGATTTTATAAAGAAGAAATAGATTTCATTGGCGTCCGGGTTTATGGGCGCCTTATTTATGCCCTAAAGCGAAATGAAAAGACGATGCTTGCCATGGGGCGAGGATGGTGCTATACTGTAACAGTTTTGAGTAAATATTGAAAGAGTTTTGGCGCAATGTGGCGCAGTTTGAAAGAAGGATAAGATGTTAACCAAGAGAGAGGACATTAGAAACGTAGCAATCATCGCGCATGTAGACCACGGCAAAACAACTCTGGTCGATGTGCTTTTAAAACAAAGTGGTGTATTCAGAGACAACCAGGAGGTTGCCGAGAGAGTCATGGACTCAAACGACCTTGAGAGAGAGCGTGGAATCACAATTCTCTCAAAGAACACCGCAGTTACATATAAGAATACAAAGATTAACATCATCGACACCCCCGGCCATGCGGATTTCGGCGGTGAGGTAGAGCGTGTACTTAAGATGGTAAACGGCGTAATCCTTGTGGTTGACGCTTTTGAGGGTGCTATGCCTCAGACCAGATTCGTACTCCAGAAAGCCCTTGAACTTAAGCTTCCCGTTATTGTCTGCATCAACAAGATTGACAGACCGGAGGCAAGATGCTCAGAGGTTATCGATGAAGTTTTGGAGCTTTTCCTTGAACTTGATGCCGATGATGAGCAGCTTGACTGTCCTTTCGTTTATGCTTCTGCCAAGGAAGGAGTTGCTTCCCTTGACCCCGAAGTAAGGGGTACGGACATGAGCCCTCTTTTTGAGACAATCATTGATTATATTCCTGCTCCTCAGGGTGATCCCGAAGCAGGCACACAGGTACTTATCAGTACAATAGATTATAACGAGTATGTCGGAAGAATCGGTGTCGGCAAGGTTGATAACGGAAGCGTAGCCGTTAACCAGGAAGTGGTAATCGTTAACCACCATGAACCCGACAAGCAAAGAAAGGTTAAAATCAGCAAACTCTACGAGTTTGACGGCCTTAACAAGGTTGAGGTCAAGGAAGCGGGAATCGGTTCCATCGTAGCAATTTCCGGCATTCAGGATATCCATATCGGTGATACGCTTTGCTCACTTGAGAATCCCGTGCCTATTCCTTTCCAGAAGATTTCAGAGCCTACAATTTCAATGAACTTCATTGTAAATGATTCGCCCCTTGCAGGTCAGGAAGGAAAGTACGTTACAAGCCGTCACCTTCGTGACAGACTCTTTAAGGAGCTTAACACCGACGTTTCATTAAGAGTTGAAGAGACTGATACAACCGAGGCATTCAAGGTTTCGGGACGTGGTGAGCTTCACTTATCCGTCCTTATCGAGAATATGCGTCGTGAGGGATATGAGTTTGCGGTAAGCAAGGCTGAGGTTATCTATCACCAGGATGAGCGCGGCAAAAAGACAGAGCCCATGGAGCTTTGCTATGTTGACGTTCCCGATGAATTCTCAGGTACTGTTATCGAGAAATTAAGCCAGAGAAAGGGCGAACTTAAGAACATGGGTACCGGCAACGGCGGCTACACAAGACTTGAGTTCTCAATCCCTTCAAGAGGTCTTATCGGATACAGAGGAGAATTCCTCACAGATACAAAGGGTAACGGTATCATCAATACAATTTTTGATGGTTACGGCCCTTATAAGGGAGATATCCAGTATCGTAAGCAGGGTTCACTTATCGCTTTCGAAGCAGGTGAGGCAATTACTTACGGACTTTTCAATGCACAGGAGAGAGGAACACCCTTTATCGGACCCGGTGAGAAAGTTTACTCCGGAATGATAGTCGGACAGAACGGTAAGGCTGAAGACATCGAGCTTAACGTTTGTAAGAAGAAACAGCTTACCAATACACGTTCTTCAAGTGCTGATGAGGCATTAAGACTTACGCCTCCTAAGATTCTTTCACTTGAGCAGGCATTGGAGTTTATCGATACGGATGAGCTTTTGGAAGTTACTCCGAAGTCATTAAGAATCAGAAAGAAGATTCTTGATCCCATGCTCAGAAAGCGCGCAGCTTTCAAGCAGGCTCAGCAGAATCAGTAATAGAGTTATTTAAGTCCAAACAAAGCAAGAAACATCTTTTTAAGTTGTTTCTTGCTTTTTGATTGTGTAAAAGCGGAAGGAGCGGGATGAGTATACTCGTCAATCAATGCTTTCTCAGCAGCGTACTCATCATAGTTTCCGAAATAGTCGGATGCTTTGGTTCCGTATTCATTTTGCGGAGAATGGTATTCAGACATGGAATAACACCTACTTCATGTGAACGTCAAGCTGAGGGAATGCGATTTCAATTCCCGCATCATCAAAGGCACACTTTAGTTCCTTGTTAAGGAGACGCTTACCTGTGAAAATGTCAGCTTCTTTCACATCTGCAACAAACTTAAGAATAACGGAAGAATCTCCAAGATTATCTACACCAAGATAAGTGATATCTCCTTTGAAAATCTTGGGATTGCGTTCCTTTATTCCTTCAAGAATGCCATCAATCACTTCGTCTATTTTTCTAAGATCCGTGCCGTAAGATACTCCGACTTCAACTACGGCAACGGAAGTGCTTC
>JAGACI010000252.1 GCA_017614185.1 Lachnospiraceae bacterium
TATGCTTTTTTTGAGTTTTACAGCTTGATTTTCTTCCAATCTACCTCTTCAACCTGAAATATCCCTGAAAAAAGCATAACAAAATCGTGATTTTTGCTGTTTTTATATGTCAGCCCCAAAATTGCTTTTTTCAAAAGCATATAAAAATCGCAGAAATGCCGAAATTATTATGCTTTTTCTTTACGGAAAGGCTGGTAGATGACATCAAGGAAGCTTTGAAAGGACAGAAGACCGGGCAGAAGACCGGAAATAAGACCTGATATGCTGATGGAGGGGAGAAAAAAATGTCAGGAGACGTGGTGCATTTCTATAGAAAAATTTCAGTTTTACAGATATAATTCTAAGTAGGGGTATTACAAAGTAAAAGGCAATATTTAGGGCCATATATCAATTGATAAATCAAATAAATGAAGGGACACCGGGTATAGCACATAATTGGGAGGTACAAGAATGACAAAGTCAAACAAGAAAGCCTGCATCTGGCTTGCCATCTGTGTGGTGGTGGCCGTAGTATGCATGATTTTCGCGAACCTGCTTCAGACGGACTTCGGGCGAATCGAAGTCATGACCGCTTCCTTTGAAGTTACGAAAGATGGCAGCGAGCCTTACACCGTAACTTACAAGATTTATATTCCCAAGGAAGCAAGTGAGACGAATAAGCTTCCGGCTCTTCTGTGTCTTCATGGATATCAAAACGACAGAGAGACATCGGCTGCTTTCGCATTGGAAGCTTCAAAGCGTGGAATGGTCGCCGTTGCAATCGATGAATTCGGACACGGCTACAATTCACTCGGACTTAGGGAGCGTGGTTACACCACATATAAGATTCAGGGACAATCGGAAGACAAGACTGAGACAACCGTCAAAACCAATATCTCCGGAGCCGAGAGATTCCTTGTAATGATGAACTTCTCCACCCTTTCATTCTTTGAGGGTGAAGCATACTCCACAAACGAAAAAACAAGAGTATCAATCGACGCGGATGCAGATGGCCTTAAGGACAGTTCAATGGGCGGAACCGCTGCTTACAAGTGGCTTCAGACTCTTCCCTTTGTCGATTCCGAGAGAATCGGTATCACCGGCCATTCAATGGGAACATGGGCTTCATGGTCGGTTGCGGCTGACTGTCAGGATCACGACGCAGTGGTTTTACAGTGCGGTGAGGTGTTTGGCGAAAACATCTTTAATACGGATAAAACCAAATTCAATAACGTGCTTATGCTTCAGGCCCGTTATGATGAGTTTAATTACTTCAGAGACTACAATCAGGCAACGGTAAACGACTCCATGCTTGACAGCGGAATCAGAGATGAATTCTTCACAGCAAACGGACAAAATCCCGTTTCTGAAGATTTCACATGGAATACAACCTACGGAAACTTTGATGATGGCACAGCAAGAAGAGTTGAGCTTCTTGAAACGAACCACAGACTCACGACTCACAATTCGCATGCCATCTCGGCAGCAATGGACTGGCTTACAACTGCCCTCCATGCCAACACCTCCATCCCTTCGACAAGCCTTACCTTCATGTACAAGGAAGTTCTTGTAATGATTGCGATGCTTGCGGCGATGATTGGGCTTTGTCCTTTGGTTGTATTGATTGCAAATATCGGATTCTTTAAGAATGTAATCTTTGACAGAACAGCTTCTGAGAGAAAGCCCGTGCTTATGACAAAGAAGCAGTGGTGGAAAAACGGCTGGATTGCAGTAGCAATAAGTGCCGTTACCTATCCTTTCATGACACAGCTTGGCCACGGTCTTTTCCCTCTTCCCGAAAAAGTCTTCAGAATGACAATCGGAAACGGCTTTTTAATCTGGTACATGACCCTTGCAATCATCTCAATAATAATGGTTGTCGTTTCGAGAAAGAGAAATGTGAAAAAAGGCATTGCAAATCTTGATTACTACGACTTGGGCCTTTCACATGAAAATCATGCGGGAAGCCTTGAGTGGTCATTGCTTGGAAAAAGCTTTGTTGTAGCCGCTATAGCAATTGCTTTAATGTATCTAATGGCAGTAATCTTCCAGAGAGCATTTGACCTTGACTTAAGATTTATTTGGCCTTTCTTTAAGGAGTTTTCGGGAGAAAGATTCCTTGAATTCCTTGTTTACTTACCCTTCTATTCACTTTTCTTTATCGTGAATGTTGGATTTAAACTTTTTGGAAACATGAGACAGGTAAGGGATGATTCCAAACCCGTTAAGAATTTTGTGAAATGCTGGATGGGTAACGTATTCGTGCTTCTTGGCGGATTACTTGTGGTAATCTTGCTTGAATACATTCCCTTCTTTATGGGATTCGGCCCCGGCGCAGATCTTTTATTTGGCACAACCTTCGGCGGACCGTTCATGTCGGCTCTCATCCTCCTTGCGCCTCAGTTCGTATTCTTTACATTCCTCAGCACATGGTTTGAGAGAAAAACGGGAAGCGTCTATGTCGGCGCATTCATATCGGCCATGCTTGCCACCTGGATAGTAACAGGCGGCTCAGCAATGTTCTAGTAACCGATGTTATTGACTATACCGATTGAAACATAGTTATCGAGGATTGCTCTGAAATCACTGCCCTCCTCGGCAATGGGACGCGGTGTTCCGTGAATCATGTAGCGGATTCCGCCGTTTGGAAGTTCTTCAATCGGATCATATGTATCTTTGTAAAACATGTTGGGGGATACTGTCCTGTCGAACAGTATTCCCTTACATTCTGTAAGCGTACACTGCGGGAAGTTCACGTTATGGATATGACCTTCCGGCAAAGGAGTGTTAATAAGCTTTCTTAAGATTTCCTCTAAATACTTGTCTGTTACCTCGTGAGGTTCATCAAATCCCTCAGAAACCGCAATTGCATGATAGCCCTGGAAAGCCGCCTCAAATGCCGCACCGGCTGTTGCAGAATACTGGATATCCGCAGCGAGGTTAAATCCTTTATTGATTCCGGACAAAACGATGTCAGGCTTTTCGGGCATAACGCTTAAGCTTCCCACTCTTACACAGTCTGTAGGCATTCCCGAGCATGAAAAAGCCTTAACGCCTTCCACCGGGAAATCCTTAATGGGATAAACATCCAAAGGATGCCTTAATGTAACGCTGTGGCTTGCCGCACTTCTTTCTCCGTCAGGTGCAACCACCCAGACTTCACCGAATTTCTTCGCAACTTCCGCAAGTCTTATAAGCCCGTGAGCCATTATTCCATCGTCGTTTGTAACAAGAATTCTCATTTATTTTTTCCTTCAAAAAAAGATGTGTCCATCGGCGTTAACCGAAAAGACACATCAATTTTCCCATAGATATGAATTCTAATCAAGGATTTTATGCGTTAAACATAAGTTTCTCGTTGTTAAATGCCTTGGTTACAAGTGCGGTAATGATTGCTCCGATACCGATTGTTGAGGCAAATGAGATAAGGAAATGAACAAGGCTTAACTCATTTGAAGTGATGTCACTTATTGCAAGAGCATTGCCGTAAACAGGAATTGCATAAAGGTATGAAGGTGTTGCGCTGCCTGTTCTGAACATTGTCATCATACCCATCATGATGATAACTACGTAGATGGGTGAGATAACTGAGTTTGCAGTCTTGGTGTTACCTGAGTAAACAGCAATAAGTGAAATGATGCTTACGTATAAAAGAACGATTGCAATCATGATAAGCAAAAGTTCAATAATCTGCATGGCTGAGAGTGAAACCGCTCCAAAGCCCATGCTTGAAAGTTCTCCGCTGCTTCCAAGAACTGTAAAGGCGATTACCATAGACGCAGTGGTAACAATTGCTGAAATACCGGAAAGGATACCCATTGCAATCATCTTGCCTGCTGCAATCTCTCTTCTCTTAACGGGAGAGATAAGCATACTTGCCAGGGTTCCACGCTCTTTTTCACCTGCAATGGCATCAACACCGACGCTCATAACGCATGAGAAGAGAATCATTACAACCATATAAGGAAGAAGCATCTTTAAGAACATTGAGTCGCCTTTTCCCTCTTTGACAAGTGCCTCGGTGTTAACGTTAAATGCCTCAAGCATTCCCACATCACCGAAACGCTCGGAAAGGAGGGAAGTCTTGTATGCGTCATTAACCAATGCATTAAATACTGAATATGCCTGGCTTGAGTAATTCTCTGTATTGTTGTAAAAAATATCCATTGAAGGCATTACTGATTCGCCGTTTGCATATCCCCTGGAAAGCTCGTCAAAATCCTCCGGAAGTTTTACAACAAGGTCGATGTTACCGTTTCTTACGCCGTCTTCAATAGAAGCCTTGTCAGCTTCATATGATGCACCATCGATAAAATCAATATCAGCATTAGCCGCAAATCCGCTCTTCTCGATGACATCTTTGAAATCGTCTGTTGCATTGACAACTGTAACTACGCTTGTGTGCTCTTCGATATCTTTTTCAAATGATCCCATAAGGTTACCCATAAGTGAGTAGATTGCAATCATGATAACCGCGGGAAGAATATATAAACTGAAAATCAGCTTTCTGTCGCCGAAAACTCTAAAGAGTTCCTTCTTGATAATAAGTGATACTTTATTCATTGTCGCCCTCCTTCTCGGAGCCCATTTTCTCCATGTAAAGCTTAAAGAATGCGTCCTCGAGATCGTCTGTCTCTGTCTCCTTAAGGATTTCGGGAATAGTTCCCTCGATGACTTTCTCTCCGCCTATAATCATAGCTACCTTGTCGCAAAGCTTCTCTGCCTCACTCATGATGTGAGTGGAAACGATGACTGTCTTACCCTCAAAGCGAAGCTTCTTAAGGTAGTCAAGAACTGCCTTTGCAGTTACGATATCAAGTCCTGATGTGGGCTCGTCGAAGATTACTACCTCGGGGTTATTAACAAGGTTAACCACGATTGAAGCCTTCTGCTTCATACCTGTGGAAAGTTCCTCTATCTTTTTGTCCTTAAAGTTATTCATGTCGAACGCATCAAAAAGCTCTTTCTTACGAGCTTCGATTGTGGCGTCGTCAAGGTTTTTGATTCTTCCGAAGAATGTAAAAAGATAATCAACCGTAAAGTGCTCATCAAGCTTAATCTCATTTGTTAAAAAGCAGATTGAATCTCTTACCTTCTCGGCATCCTTAACTGTGTCATAGCCGCATACCTTGACAGTTCCCTTGGTGGGTGTAAGAAGTGTGGAAACACAACGAAGTGTTGTAGTCTTACCTGCACCATTGGGACCAAGGAGTCCTGTAATCTCACCGGGCTTAGCCACAAGTGAAAGATTGTTGACTGCGGTCTTGACATCTTTATTGGTCTTTAACTCTTTTTTCTTCTTAGCACTAAGCTTATATATCTTAGTGAGTCCGTTAATCTCTATCATGTCTTCTCCTCTTTTCTGTGATAAATTGCTACCCTCAATATTACCCACGCGCGTTTACAAATCATACAATACAGCTTGTCTGACATTTTGTCAAGTATATTTTACATAATGTCATAAAAAATTTCCGACAGGCCGATAAAACCCGTCGGAAACCTTTATAATCAATGTGTCACCTGTATTTACTGTTCCTCAATATGCTCTCTTCCCATGGCGATTATTACTCTGACATGCTCATCGGCAAGGGAATAAAACATTAATTTGCCGTCTCTTCTGCTCTTGACAAGCTTGTTGGTTTTAAGCACCTTAAGCTGATGAGAAATGGCAGATTGTGTCATGTTAAGCGATGTTGCAAGATCGCCTACCGAGAATTCCCCGTCAAAAAGAACGAAGAGTATCTTCAATCTTGTTGAATCACCGAACACCTTAAAAAGGTCGGCAAGATCATATAATTCCGTTTCATCCGGTATGTTTTTGTTTGCTTTTGTCATTTTTATACCCTTTTTACATTGAGAACTCTGATGGCATTAAGTACCGCCAGAACCATTACACCTACATCCGCAAAAATCGCAAGCCACATGTTGGCGATGCCTAATGCACTTAAGATAAGGCACGCTACCTTGATTCCGATTGCAAGATAAATGTTCTCGTAAACGATTCTCATGCACTTTCTTGCGATTCTTATTGCCTTTGAAATCTTTCTCGGGTCATCATCCATAAGAACGACATCTGCAGCTTCAATTGCAGCATCACTTCCCATGGCACCCATCGCGATTCCGACATCCGCTCTTGAAAGAACGGGCGCATCGTTGATTCCGTCGCCGACAAAGGCAAGGATTTCATTTTCAGCCTTGTTTGAAATGAGTTCTTCTACCTTGTTGACCTTGTCTTCAGGAAGAAGTTCTGCGTGGTACTCTGTAATTCCAAGCTTCTTTGCGACCGCATCGGCTGCCTTTTTGGCATCACCTGTAAGCATAATGCTCTTGCTTACTCCGGTCTTCTTAAGTCCCTCGATTCCTTCTGCAGAACCGTCTTTTATCTCATCACTGATTATAACATAACCTGCGTACTCGCCGTTTTTGGCTACATGGACAATAGTTCCTGCTTCTGAGATGTCAGGAATGCTCAAATCTAAAGACTTCATAAGTTTGGCATTACCTGCCGCAATTTTATCTCCGTTAACGACCGCTTCAAGGCCGTGTCCGGGAATCTCCTTGACATCTTTGGTATCTTCCTGCTTGGGCTTTACATCGCAGGCATCGATAAGGCTTAAGGCAATGGGATGCGAAGAGTAAACCTCAGCACCGGCAGCCATCCTTATCAGTTCTTCTTTTTCAATCCATTCCTTTGCAGGAACAGCTTCTGTTACTTTGAAAACACCTTTTGTAAGAGTTCCTGTTTTATCAAAAACAACATATTTTACTTTGGCAAGAGCCTCCAGGTAGTTTGAGCCCTTGATAAGGACACCTGCTCTGCTCGCTCCGCCGATTCCTCCGAAGAAACTTAAAGGAATACTGATTACAAGGGCGCAAGGACAGCTTATTACAAGGAAAGACAATGCCCTGTAAATCCAATCGCCCCAGACTGCCTCTTTCCCAAGAAGCATAAGTACAAGGGGAGGTACGATGGCAAGTGCCAATGCCATATAGCAGACTATCGGAGTATAGACTTTGGCAAACTTTGAAATGAAAGCCTCGGATCTTGATTTCCTTGAGCTCGCATTCTCGACAAGCTCTAAGATTTTGGATACCGTGGATTCGCCAAATTCTCTGTTGGTCTTAACGGTAATAACACCGGTAAGGTTGATGCATCCGCTTATGATTTCATCGCCTTCAAGGGCTTCTCTTGGAACGCTCTCACCTGTCAATGCCGATGTATCAAGTGTCGAATTACCCTCTGTTATTACGCCGTCGATAGGAACTTTTTCTCCAGGTAAAATCTTGATAAGGCTTCCAATCGGAACCTCGTCAGGATCTTTTTTTACAATCTCACCATTCTCCAAAACCTTGGCGCAATCGGGTCTTATGTCCATAAGATTGGAGATGTTTCTGCGGCTCTTTCCTACTGCGTAGCTTTCAAAAAGCTCACCGA
>JAGACI010000253.1 GCA_017614185.1 Lachnospiraceae bacterium
GGGGGGCAAAATTAAACAACACAACAACACTTTTTTGGAGGTAACAGTTATGAAAGAAAAGAAATCATTGGGACTCATACTAAAGCTGGTCATTATAGCACTGGCAGCAGTAGTTGTAACGGTAATCGCTATGGTACTTATCAGCAGAAGCCAGTTAAAGAGCACTTACGAGAACCTTATTAAAGAGGAACTCAAAGTAGCCTGCGAGGAGATGGACTCCAAATTCTCATATGAATACGACGGAGACTGGTCCTTAGAGGGCGACAGACTCTTTAAGGGCGGATACGAAGTTCATGACGAGTACATGAACGAGATGGATGATATCCATGAGGCTACCGGCCTTGAGTACACAATCTTCTACGGAGATACACGAATTATTACAACAATTCTTAAATCAGACGGATCCGGAAGACTTGTAGGAACACAGGCAACAGATGCAGTTATCAATCAGACATTAAAGGGCGGCCAGGATTTCCTTGGAACCAACGTTACAATCAACAACAAACCTTACTTCGCTTACTACACACCTCTTAAAAACTCAGACGGATCCATCGTAGGAATGTGCTTCGCTGGACGTCTTGCAGAGGATGTAAGCGCAGGTATCAACAAAGCCGTAATGATGTGCATCACAACAGGTATTGTAATAGTAGTAGTTGTAGCAATCCTTGGCATGATTCTCAACAAACTCTTATCCGCTAAGATGAAGAGCGTTGCAAACAGCATCGAGAGAGTTGCAGACGGTGACTTAAGTGTAGTAGTTGACGAAAACATCCTTTCAAGAGGCGATGAACTTGGAGTAATCGGTAACAGTACCAAGTTCCTTGTAGATAAGATAGGCGGAATTGTTGAGACACTGAAAGATACATCTAACGAACTTAATTCCAAGAGCAACGATATGGCATCAAGTGCTCACCAGGCAGCAGATGCTTCCGCACAGGTTGCCACAGCAATAGATGATATTTCAAAGGGTGCGGTTTCACAGGCTGACAGCATCCAGACAGCAGTTAACAATACAGATTCAATGGGACAGAGCATCGAAGCTATCGCAGACAGCGTAACAAGTATGAACGCTGCTTCCGAAGAGATGAAGAAATCCTGTGATGAGACAATGGTTACTCTTAATAACCTTGTAAATCACTCCAAGAAGGTTGCAGAATCTGTAGATACTATCGCAACAACAATCGACAGCACAAACGAATCCGCAAAGGCAATCAGCGAATTCACAGAAGCTATCAACTCCATCGCTTCACAGACCAACCTCCTTTCACTCAATGCTTCAATTGAGGCAGCAAGAGCAGGTGAGGCAGGTAAGGGCTTCGCAGTTGTAGCAAGTGAGATCAGCGGACTTGCCGATCAGAGTAAACAGAGTGCTGACAAGATTAATGAAATCGTAACAAGACTCATCAAGGATGCAAGTGAATCCGTTGATGTTATGAAAGTCCTTTCAGATAACGTAACAGAACAGGGCGAGCAGCTTAACGCTACCAAGAAAGATATGGAGAAGATGTCCGAGAATATCAACTCCGTAGCCGGATCTGCAGAAGAAATTTCAGGCAAGGTTGCAACACTTAGAGAAGACAAGCAGGGACTTGGTCAGATGATTGAAGACCTCTCAGCAATCTCCGAAGAGAATGCAGCTTCCACAGAAGAGACAAACGCTTCCATGGAAGAACTTGCAGCAACCTTCCAGATGATCAACACGGATGCAGGAAGCTTAAGTGCCCTCGCAGAAGAAATGAACCAAACTATAGCGTTCTTCCATTAAGGTGTTGTGTTAGTTAGAGAAGGCTCCGGGTGCCGCGTAAGCGGCCCCGGAGTCTTTGTGCGTCAAAATATAAATCCTCCTATTTATTAAATTTTTATAAAATTTTAGCACTCCCTATTGACGAGTGCTAATGATGGTGTTATAACGATTATAGAACAAGGGAACAGAGAACAGACACGGTGCCCGTTCTGATAACAGTCCCCTTAAAGAAGGAGGAATGACATATGTTGATGCCTAGTATTTTTGGAGAAAACTTATTTGACAACTTTTTTGATGATTTAGCAAGACCCGCTCTTGGCTTCCATCACCAGAATGAATTCAATCCTCTTATGAAGACTGATGTTAAGGAACACAAAGATAGATTTGAATTATCCATCGATGTCCCCGGTGTTAAGAAGGAAGACTTAAGCGCAGAGCTTGAGAACGGATATCTTACAATCACCGCAACAAGGAATGATGAGAAGGAAGAGAAGAACAAAGAAGGTGAGTACATCCGCCGTGAGCGTTACACCGGCTCAACGAGCAGAAGCTTCTATGTAGGCGAGGATGTTAAGCAGGAGGATATCAAGGCGAAATTCGACAACGGTACCTTGAAACTTACTATCCCCAAAGTAGAGGCTAAGCCCGAAGTTAAGGAGAACAAGTACATAGCTATCGAAGGCTAAAGTCGAAATTGCACAAGATTAGACAATAAATGCCAAGATTAGAAATAGCGAACGAGAATCCCTCCGTACTACAATAGATTTGTAGACGGAGGGATTTTTTCTATGAAAAAGAAAATTTTAGCAACATTATTAAGTTTAGCAATGGTTTTATCTCTTGTGGCATGCTCGGGGAATGCAGCAAATACAGCCACAGAAGAAAAGACCGAAGAACCGGCGGTAACAGCTGAGGAGAGTACCGAGGCTTCCGTGGCCGAGACCACAGAGGCAAAGACCGAAACCACAGAGGAAGCACCCAAGTGGGAGAAGGGCGGTAAGCAGGTTATTGTTTATTATCCCAACTGGTATCTTGGAGACAAGGCAGGAGCTGACGGCGGCGAAGTCGGAAGCATTGCATGGGATTCGGTTACAATCGTAAACCACGCTTTCTTTGAAGTTTATCCTGCTGACGGAACAACTGATTCAACCTTTGACTGGAGAAGCGCGGGCAATGAACCCAGAACACAGTTTGCATGTGTATCCACAGAGCCCGAAGCAGACTTTGAGGATGACGAGATTTCGGAACTTAACGACTCACCGAGAAACCACTTTACACAGTACGGAATCTATGCTGAGAAATACCCTGATGTTAAGATTATGATTTCTGTCGGCGGCTGGACAGACTGCGGATATTTTTCCGAGATGTGTTACACCGAGGAAGGCCGTCAGAGCTTTACCGAAAGCTGTGTTGATCTTATGAAGGAATACCCTTGGATTGACGGTATTGACATCGACTGGGAGTACCCTGCAGGCGATCCCGACGGTGAGAGATGGCCGGAGGA
>JAGACI010000254.1 GCA_017614185.1 Lachnospiraceae bacterium
GAATAAAATGCAGGTTCAATCCATTCGTTGGCAGATGCATTTTTGCCTGTAGGTGTTCCTGAAACAACTACAATCGCAATCTGGTTTTTGATATCAGAGAGTGCCACAGCTGCAAATGACGGCGGAAGAATCTTTACTACTCTCTCTAACTTAAGCCCTGCCTCTTCCATAAGTTCCCTTCTTATGCAATCTTCGACAGACTCGCCTTTCTCCATTCTTCCTGCACATAAATTGTAAATCTGCTTATTGACACCCATGCGAAATTCCTTGAGAATAAGCATATTTTCGCATTTTTCATCAAGAGCAACGATAGAAACACCACTGCTTCTTTGACCCAGTTCATCGGCGGAAGTGTAGTCGTTATGGCTGATAATCTCAAATACCTTCTCTCTTCCATCGTTATTTAAGTATTTGAGCTCATAGTTCTTTATGAATTTACCGTCTTTTACCTTCTTAAAATCAATCAGCTTCATAATCAAATTGTTCTTTGAGTGTTTTGTTGACTTTCTTTCTGGTTATCTCTACAAGTCCAAGCCTGGTTATATCTATTACATCGCATTTGACCGGGTCCTTATGAGAAAGGTCTTTTAGATACTTCATAAGCTCATTCTTGTCGGAATCATCATTCATATTGATAAAATCACAGATTATCACTCCGGATATGTTCCTTAGAACAAGCTGATCCATGATTTCCCCGGCTGCTTCTTTGTTTATTTCAAGAACAAGCTGCTTCTGATTCTTGTTTTTGCCTTCGTTTTTGCCGGAATTGACGTCAATTGCAGTTAAAGCTTCAGTAGACTGTATGGATAACCAACCGCCTGATTTAAGCCAAATTCGGCTTCCGAGAGCTTCATTTATTCTGGATTCAACGCTGTATAGTTTGGAAAGGCTTAATAAATCATCTTTATAAAGCCTTATATTTTCGCCTGGAAATGCATTTTTAAGGCTTTCATATACATCCGGTAAATCTGTAATTATCTCGTCATATTCAGATATATATGTATTTTTGATAAATGAAATATAGGGTTCATCACTCTTATAAAGAGTTGAATACAGCGTTCTTGTATCGGAATATGCATTTATTTCTTCAATAACTTTCTTGTTTCTTGCATATTCATCAAGCAATGGGCCAAAGTCATCAAGATCTTTAACATTGGCTCTTATGATTACACCATATTCCGAAGATTCTCTATCAGTAAAGATTTCTATTTCGGAAAGCGCATGTTTAATCCTGTGCCTGTCCTTTAATTCAATCTTCCCTGAAAAATTAATGCCCGGTTTACCATGTGTAAGAATAAGAAATCTTCCGGGGATTAGAAAATCCGTTGTAACGCTTGGGAGCTTCTTTCCCATCGCTTCTCTCTCAAGCTGAACTACTATTTCATCTCCCGGTTTAATGTTCTCATTTCCTTTTAAGGACATAAAACAGTTATCTTTATCGCCAATATTGATAAAACAGGCATTGATGCTCTTTGAAACCGAATCTACTCTTCCTTTATAGACAGACATCAAGCGATTCGGCGCGCAGTTTTCGATTCTCTTTGCTTTATTTCCGGCTATAAGAATCGAAATTAAAGCATCTTTTCCTCTTATATTCTCTTTTAAGATAAGAATCTTGCCGGATTCATTCATTAAAAGGTTTCTCCAATATCTCCCATTGAAATAAGGTTACCGTTATTGTCCGCTTCATAAGTATCAAGGCGAAGGATTGCAAGAGCGTTATCTTTAAGAGATTCTCCTTGCATTGATAAAAAAGCTTCAAATACCTGTACAGGTTTTATGTTTCCGGAACTGGATGCATTTAAAAGCATATTATAACTTCCGTCACCGTTTGTTTTGAATTCATAGATTCCGGGCTTTATATCTACGCTTCGCTCTCCGTTTTTGGATTCTTTGGTAATTAGTATTTCATCTTTTTTAAGGAAAGCATCAATCTTATCATCAATTGAAGTTTCAGGGGCTTTTCCTTGTTTGAAGCTTACTTTATATAATGCGCCCTGAACGCTTGCCATTGCGTTTTTGGCATCATCGGGAAGCCTTTTTACCTGTAAAATCTTTAATTCGGGAACAGAGACTTCATTCATACGTCTTGCCAGTTCTTCCGAAGAGCAATCAACATCGTTAACTTCAATGTCAACGTACTCTCCTATGCTTTCAACACCAACCCCCAGAGGCTGTGCAAAAGCCATAATCTGATGAGGTGAAAATCCCTGTGAATACTTTAAATCAAGCTTTGCTCTTCTGTTTAGTTTCTGAAAAAATCTCATGAGGTCCAAATGACCTGTATATTTAATGTCGCCGGTTTTGCTAAACTTTATTCTTAGCTTCAAAACAAACACCTCCGCCGAACTTTGCTGCGCCACATCCCTGGCACTGGACTTTACAGTTGGGGCTTACCACGCCTTCTCTGGCTTTATGCCACTCTCTTAAAAGGAATTCTTTTGTAACGCCATAATCCAAGAAATCCCAAGGGAAAAGCTCGTCGTCCGCTCTTTCTCTTGTAGTGTAAAAATCTATATCTATACCGCATTCCTTGAATGTTTCAATCCATGTATCGTAGTTGAAATATTCAGACCATGCGTCAAAAATACAGCCCTTTTTGTATGCGGCAAGTATAGCTTTCGAAAGCTTTCTGTCGCCTCTGGCAAATATGCCTTCAAGAATCGTCACATCAGCTTCATGCCAGTTGTATTTAATACTCTTCTGATTAAGCTGTGACGCGATACCTACTCGTGTTTTGTATGCTTTATCAAGGAACTCTTCCTTTGTACACATTCTGGCCCATTGGAATGCTGTGAAAGGCTTTGGAACAAAGAAACTGGTACTCGATACTATCTGAACCTTGCCGTTTACTCTCTTCTCTTTCGGAACGGTTTCAAAGAATACTTTGGCAATCTCGTTTGAAAGTTTTCCTATACCTTCAATATCTTCATCATTTTCAAAAGGCTGTCCGAGCATGAAGTAAAGCTTGACTCTCGTCCATCCGCCCTCAAAAGCTAGTCTTGCACCATTGAGAATGACTTCCTCGGTCAATCCCTTGTTTATAATGTTTCGAAGCCTCTGGCTGCCGGCTTCGGGAGCAAAGGTAAGGGAACTTTTCTTGATATCCTGAACCTTATTCATAACATCCAAAGAAAATGCGTCAATTCTAAGTGAAGGAAGCGAAATGTTTACCTTTCTGTCCTTGCATTCTCTTATAAGAAAATCGACAAGCTCAGGTAACTTCTCATAATCGGAAGAACTTAATGAACTTAAAGAAATTTCCTCTTCTCCGGTATATTCAATAAGTTCAATAGCCTCTTTCTTAAGAGTCTCTATATTCTTTTCTCTTACAGGCCTGTATAACTGTCCTGCCTGACAGAATCGACATCCTCTGATACAGCCTCTTTGAATTTCAAGGACCATTCTCTCCTGCGTTGCACGCATAAAAGGAACAAGCTGCTTTGTAGGGTAAGGCGCCTTGTCAAAATCAAGTACTATTTCCTTGACAATCTTCTTTGGGATTGTTTCATCGGCAGGCACAAAGTCCTTTAATGTGCCGTCTTCGTTATAATATGGAGTATAAAACTTGGGAACATACATGCCCGGAATATGGGCAGCTTCATAGAGAAACTCATCTCTTGATTTCCCTTCTTTTTTATACTTCTTATATAGCTCCATAAGTTCCTTGTAACGGGTTTCGCCTTCTCCTATGTAAAACATGTCGAAGAAGTCGGCAATCGGTTCGGGATTATAAGAACATGGGCCCCCGCCGATAACGATAGGATCGCCATCTTTTCTTTCGGAAGCTAAAAGAGGGATTCCCGAGAGATCAAGAATCTGAAGAATATTTGTATAGCACATCTCATATTGCAAAGTAATGCCAAGAAAATCAAAGTTCTTAACAGGCTCCTGGCTTTCAAGAGCAAAAAGAGGAATATGCTCTTCTCTCATAATTTTATCTAGATCGGGCCATGGTGAATAAGTTCTCTCACACCAAACGCCATCCATCCTGTTAAACATATCGTAAAGAATCTGTATTCCAAGATGCGACATGCCAATCTCGTAAACATCAGGGAAACACATACAAAACCGCACGCTAACATCGGCCTTGTCCTTGATTACGGCATTGTACTCGTGACCGATATAACGTGCAGGTTTATC
>JAGACI010000255.1 GCA_017614185.1 Lachnospiraceae bacterium
ACCTTGCCTGCGCAAAGGAGCTCGTTGGGAGCTGTCTCTGATACAGTTGCAAGATCGGGGCATGAACCCTCAGCGATCATGTCTGTGAATAACTTAACTGCCTCGATTGACTTGGGATCATCCATACCGGATTTCTTCTTGTCATCGCTGATTACATATCCACCCATTGAGTAGATTGTATTGTAGTAACCTTCCTGGTTGTTGCCGGGAGCGATTGCATATCCCCAGTGATCATCGTTTGTAAGCTTCTTAGCAGCTTCCTTGAAGTCCTGCCATGTCCAGGTATCATCGGGATAAGCAACACCCATCTCATCAAAGATGGTCTTGTTGTACCAAAGAGCGATTGTATCGATATCCTTGGGTACTGCGTACTGCTTGCCTTCTGACTGATAGAGCTTAACAATACCTTCATAGTAGTTTGAAAGGTCGATTGTGTCGCTTGCTGCAATCTTGTCTGTTAAGTCAAGAAGTAAGTCGTTCTCCATGTACTTCTGAGCAACGTTTGAGTGCATCCAGAATACATCGGGAAGCTCGCCGCCTGTAGCGCCTGCTTCAAGAAGTGTCCAGTAGTTGTTCCAGTCTACTACCTGAATAGTAGCCTTAACGCCTGACTGTGCGCTCCACTCATCAACGATCTGCTGAAGTCCGGGTCTCTGACCTTCGTCCCAGATTGTTACTGAGAGCTCTCCTTCAACACTGCTGCCGATGCTTGTAGGCTCCTCTTCCACAGTTGTTGCTGCGGGAGCTGCCTCTTCTGTCTTGGCAGGTTCAGGTTCTGAAGTAGTTGTAGCAGCACTCTGGCCGCCGCAGCTGATCAGTGATAACGCTGTAACAGCGCTGAGTAAAAGAGCTATCACTTTCTTTTTCATAAAATTTTCCCTCCTGATTTTGTGAACGTGATGTTCAGTTTAGTTATTTATGCTACACCCTGTCACGATTACAGGTATATCATATTAAACTTTGATGTCATTTGGTATGGTAATTCGTGTCGTTTTGATGTCAATTTGTGATATCAGTTTTTACTTTGCTTCGAGAACCTCAACATAGGACACAAAATCGTGAGCCGTTGTGTATCCGTTCCACGAAAGCTTTGTCAAAGTAACTCCGAGATTCATAAGCTCATCGCCGTAGTAGTCTTCACCCTTAAGAGTGTAAACCTTCTCTTCATCAAGGCCTGCAAGCTTTAAGAAGCCGGGCAGCGAGCATACATTTGATCTTAGGCAGTAGAATCCGAAGATTGCTTTCTTTTTGTCCTTTGATACCACAATCCAAGCGCTCTGGTAGTTGTCAAAAGGAGATTTCAGACGGTAGAACTTACCGAACTGGATAAGCTCCCTGTTTTCCTTCATGAACTTAATCTGTTCCTTAACCTCCTCGAATTCTTCATCGGAGATATGGTTTAAATCAAGCTCGTAGCCGAAGGTACCGAAATAGGCAACGTTGGCTCTTGTGGAGATTGGTACGCTTCTTCCGGTCTGCTGATTGGGAACCGTAGAAACGTGTGCTCCTATCGAAGAAATCGGATATCCGTAGGATGTACCGTACTGGATTCTCACTCTGTCGATTGCATCGGTGTTGTCGGAACACCATGCCTGGGGAGCGTAATAAAGAAGTCCCGCGTCATATCTTGAGCCGCCTGATGAGCATGATTCAAAGAGGATATTCGGGAATTCGGTCTTAAGTCTCTCATAGAGGCTGTATACGCCAAGAACGTACTTATGATAAACCATTCCCTGCTCTTCTGCGGATAATCCACGGCTGTAAACCTCGGTTAAAGATCTGTTCATATCCCATTTGATGTAGTCGACTTTGGACTCGGACATTACTTTCTTAAGCATTCCGTAGATGTATTCGACCACTTCTTCTCTTGAATAATCAAGCACCAGCTGGTGTCTTCCAAGGGAAGCTTTTCTTCCGGGAGTCGCAAGCGCCCAATCGGGATGTCTTCTATAAAGGTTTGAGTTCGGATTAACCATCTCAGGCTCAATCCAGAAGCCAAACTTCATTCCCATTCCGTGTACTTTGCTGGCAAGTCCTGCCATTCCCTGAGGAAGTTTCCTGGGATTTTCTATCCAGTCGCCAAGGCCCGCATGGTCGTCATCTCTGTCTCCAAACCATCCGTCATCAAGGACGAACAATTCAACGCCTGCTTCCTTTGCCTTTCTTACTATATTGAGAATCCTCTCTTCATCGAAATCCATGAAGGTTGCTTCCCAGTTATTGATAAGTATCGGTCTGGGGGTATTCTTTCCTGTTCCTCTGACAAGATTGTTGTTGTAAAGCTCGTGATAGGTCTGGCTTAAATCGTTAAGGCCGTCATCTGTTCTTGCAATTACAACTTCGGGTGTCTCAAAGGTCTCGTTCGCACCGAGAACCCAGCAGAATCTCTCGGGATTAATACCCATAAGAAGTCGCATTCTGCCATAGGTGTCGCCCTCGGCCTGCGCCAAGAAGTTACCGCTATATACAAATGATAAACCGATTGCCTCGCCCTTAAACTCGTCCGTATTTGTTCTTTTTAATATAACAAACGGATTGTTATTTGCGCTGGATACTCCCCTTTTGCTCTCAACAATTGCGCTTCCCACGGTAATTTTCCTTACCTCGGGGATACGCTCTCTGGCCCATGCTCCGGAAAACTGCATGAGTTCGAAATCCATGTCCGGAAGATCCAGGCAGGCACTCAAGGCCCTTGTAAGCTTTATCTTTGTCGTTCCTGTGTTTGTAAAGGTCGCATGCCTTGTAACAACGGGATACTTGTCAAAGATTGTATAGGAAAGGGTAAGGGACATTTTGGCAACTTCATCTTCAAAATGCACCTCCAGTGTCATGGCCTCGCTATCATCCGCGTAGGTGGCGGGCAAACCCTTTATACCCTTTTTGCCGGCAAAAATATCATGGCTCTTATATACAAAAGAGCTGACCTTCGAGCCGTTGGGGCACTCTACTTCGTAAGCGGCTGCGCCAAAATCGGTCGTTCCAAACGAAGGATACTCCTGACAGTTAAGCTCTCTTGAGTAGCTTTCCGTGTCGGGATCGAGTGCCACATGGGATAAGCCGAAGTGGTTTATCACATATGTCATATCCTCTTTGTCATGGATACGCTTTCCGAAGTAATAGTTACCTAATTCACCTACCGGGGATACGCCTATGATATAGCTGATCTTGTCATTAAACAGATGAAACTGTTTAGATTTGCTATGCCAAATAATGTTCATTCGTAAACCCTTTCAAGAAAAACAATAGTTACACGTGTAATCGTCACATG
>JAGACI010000256.1 GCA_017614185.1 Lachnospiraceae bacterium
GATATTGGCCACACCCATGACCATACCTTTTAATACGTTCTTGATAAACTCCATTTATACTAATCTCCTTTTAAATCAAAGTATTTCTTTAAGTGTGTTAACCAAAGTCTCCATCTCATCGTCTGTTCCGATTGAGATTCTTAAATAATTGTCTATGCGGGGCTTGTTAAAATAGCGCACATAAATCTTACGCTCTTTAAGTGCCTCATAAATCTCCGATGCCTTCTTATCCTTATGTGTTACAAAAAGGAAGTTCGCATAGGAATTGGTTGACTTGAATCCAAGCTTTATAAGCTGTTCTTCGGTTCTCTCTCTTGTAGCGATTACTCTCTGGCAGCACTCCTCAAAGTACTCATTATCGTTAAGGGATGCAAGTCCCAAAGCGATTGTGGGAGTATTTACCGTATATGAGTTAATTGAAAACTTAACGTCTGAGATATATTTAATCATCTTGACGTTACCGATTGCATAACCTATTCGAAGGCCGGCCATACATCTTGACTTTGAAAAAGTACGTACAACCAGAAGGTTTTCATACTTATCCAAAAGAGGAAGGCAGGTCTCTCCTCCGAAATCAATATAAGCTTCATCGACGATAACCGCCGAATCAGGGTTGTTCTTTAAGATTCCTTCGATAAAGTCAACGCTCTCCAGAATACCTGTAGGAGCATTGGGATTGGCGATTACGATTCCGCCGTTGGGGATGTTGTAGTCAGACGCCACAATTCTGAAGTTCTCATCAAGAGGTATCTTCTTATAAGGAATCTTATATACATCAGCCCAGACATCATAAAAGGAATATGTGATATCAGGGAAAAGAACCGGCTTGTCCGAATCGAACAAAGTTAAAAAGGCCATCGAAAGAACATCATCGGAACCGACTCCCACGAAAACCTTATCTGTATCAACTTTATGGTAAGCGGCAATGGCATGTGTAAGGTCTGTTATAAGAGGGTCGGGATACTTTCTGAAAGCATCCTCATCGATTGATGCGACAATCTCTCTCCAGCCCGGTGCGGGAGGATAAGGATTCTCGTTGGTGTTAAGCTTAATTACATTTTTGTCTTTGGGCTGCTCTCCCGGAACATAAGGGACAACACGCCTAACGTTTGCTTCATAGCTCATTGCCTTCGTCTCCATTTGTATAGTTTAATCCAATGAATTATTTTAACATCCCTATATTACAAAGTCTATACCTTCATCTATTGTTAAAATCAGTATTCTCCCTTCACTTTTAACCGTCAAAAGGGCATTCCTTATACCGGGCAAAAGAAGTTTTCCAAAGGAGAGTTTAAAATGCGGAATATCCGTTTTCATAAGCACATCCTCAGGGATTTTAAGCTTGTATCCCCCGATTCGACGCTTAAGCATGGCTTTCCCGACAAGCTTACTCTCACCATCCGGGGTATCGCCGTATATCTTTACCGTATATAAATGTATGAAAAAATCATGGATTAAAGCCAATATAAGGATGATCAAAACTCCCTTCAATATAAAAGGGTGTTCTTTTACATATACATGAACTAGTAGATAGAGCTCCTTTAGTCCACTATATATGGTATTATTTTGCAACTTTGAGTAGAGGGGCTCGAAAACCCCCGTAAAATCAGGCATAAAAAAGACCTCCATTCATAAAATCCCGATCCGCGATTTTAGAAAGAAGGTCATTCATTATTATTTGCAAAAAAAGTATATCATTTTTTGACTATCGAGGTCAACAATTCCCTGGGGATTTCTTCACCGCAATTGATGTCAAGAACGGGTTCTGTCTCGTTCATCGCACGTTCAAGTTCTGCCCTTGCAGCCTCGTATTCGCCCTGCTTTATATAGTATCTGGCAAGCTCGACACATACCTCCGAGCACCCTCCAAGGTCATTGGCAATCCCCACATATGTGCATGATGATATCGGTTTCCCCAACATGTTGTGGTATTTAACCAAAACCGCACAGGCATCAAGCATGAGTTCAGAGATGAATTCATCGTTCTCGGCGATTGCCTTAAAATACTCTTCCGCTTTCTCCAAATCCTCGATTTCACCCGCAAGATAAAGTTCTCTAGCATAGAGATCAATAAGCCTTGAGGATAGAGGATTACCCTTTGCAATCTCTTTTTCAAAGATTCTAAAATCCCTCTTTGCGTGAATCTCTTCCTGCTTATGTGTAATGATGATATCGCTGTCAAAGACAACCGGGAACACCCTTATCGTCTCATGGATAGGATCAATCCAGGTAAAGGTCCTAAGGCGTCTGAAAAGTTTCGGCCTGTACTCTTCATCATAGTTATATACGGTGCCGTTTTCGAGCTGGTTTCCGTACTTCATCTGAACGACCTCAATCTCCGGAAGCATGGCTTCCTTAAGAATCTTGAAGCGCTCTCTGTTAACTTCATCCAGGGATTCGTCGGCATCTGCGGAATAGATATATTCCTTTGTAGCCAGGGAAAAAGCATAGTTTCTCGCCGCTGCAAAATCGTCAATCCACTCGAAATCATAGATTTTGTCAGTGTAGCGTGCCGCGATCTCCTTGGTTCTGTCAGTTGAGCCCGTGTCGACAATGATTAACTCCTCGTAAAGGCCTCTTAACGAATCGAGGCATTTGGCTAGAGTTTTCTCCTCATTTTTTACTATCATGCAAACACTAATCGTAGCCATAAAATAATCCCCCAAGATTGTTTTTTAAAGTTACCCGTGTTAATATAAAGGTACCACATTAACGGTGAGAAAGGAAGTAAACTATGGAAGCTGAAATGTTCTTCTTACTTGGCGGCGGTCTTTTGGTTATTATATTTGGAGTTGTAGCCAGCGTGGTTTCTACATTTGTGTCTACTATCGCATCTGTTGAAGACGACTCTATGGAATAATATTCATGAGTACCAGAAAATACTTTTTTTCTGACAAAATCGTAGAGCACATGGATTTTAAACTCCTCTACGTGAATCATATGACATACGAAGGGAAGTGGGAATATCAGTCTCACTCCCATAATTTTACCCAAATTTTCTACTTTTTGAACGGAAAAGGCTCCTTCACTCTCGACGGTACGCCCTATCCCATCAAGTCAGGCGACATTGTCATAGTAAATCCCCACATCATTCATAAGAAGCATTCGGACTCAAGGTATAGACTTGAGTATATTGTGTTTGCCGTTGAAGACCTTTCTTTCAAGTTTGGAAGCGGCCTTATGAACCGTGATTTCGCAATTTACGGCTCCGATAAAGAAAGCAAAAACTACCTTGCTCTTCTTACGATGATGATTAATGAGGCTGAAAAAGCGCAGGGTAACTATGAATTAATCTGTAAAGATATGGCGGAGATATTTATAGCAAACCTTGCAAGAAGCAAAAACCTTGGAATCCTTTTTACGGATGATCCAATGATGAGCAAGGAGTGCAGCATCGCCAAAAGCTATATCGATACGCACTACATGGATAATCTGACGCTTGAACAGCTTTCGGAGATTACCCACGTAAGCAAGTATTACCTGATTCATTCATTCGACAAATACATGGGTGATTCTCCCATGAATTATTTGCAGCAAAAAAGGATACAGGTAGCTGAGCGGCTTCTTGCCACCACAGGCTACTCCGTATCCACAATTGCATCGAATGTGGGATTCTCATCCCAGTCCTATTTTGCCCAGGTTTTCAAAAAATACTACGGCACTACTCCTGCGCAGTATCGGAAAGACCTGGTGGCAAAGCCTCTCTGATTTCTATAACGGGGCCGCCGGTTCCTTCGATGTACTCTCTCGTGATTGTAACCGTTCCGATGTTTTTATCCTTCGGAATCTCATACATTATATCAAGCATAAATTCTTCAATTATTGACCTTAAAGCTCTGGCGCCGGTATCACGCTCCAGGGCTTTATCTGCGATTGCCTCTAAAGCTGAATCGTCAAATACAAGCTTAACCTCGTCAAGTTCAAGGAGTTTCTGATATTGCTTAAGAATTGCGTTCTTAGGCTCCTTTAAGATTTTGACCATCATCTCCTTGCCAAGGCCTTCAAGGGTAAAGACAATGGGGAGACGGCCGATAAACTCGGGAATCATGCCAAACTTTCTGATATCCTCGGTTGTAACCTTCTGAAGGATGGTTTTTTCTTTGTCAAAATCATCCTTTAAGATTGCTCCGAAGCCGATTCCTGTCTGCTTGTGCAGTCTCTCTTTTATTATCTCCTCAAGATCCGGGAATGCGCCGCCGCAGATAAAGAGGATGTTCTTCGTATTGACCGTTGCAAGGGGAACCATGGCATTCTTGCTGCTTGCCCCGACGGGAACCTCAATCTCGGCACCCTCTAAAAGTTTAAGCATTCCCTGCTGAACGCTCTCACCCGAAACGTCTCTTGAATGAGTCTCCTTCTTTCTTGCAATCTTATCTATCTCATCAATAAAAACAATACCCTGCTCGGCTCTCTCAACATCGTTGTCAGCCGCCGCAAGAAGCTTGCTGATTACGCTCTCGATATCATCACCGATATAGCCGGCCTCTGTAAGTGATGTGGCATCTGCGATGGCAAGCGGCACATCAAGAAGCTTTGCCAGCGTCTTAACCATGTATGTCTTACCGCAGCCTGTAGGTCCTATCATAAGCATGTTGGATTTCTCGATTTCGATTTCATCCATAGTGCCTGAAGCAACCCTCTTATAGTGGTTGTAAACGGCTACGCTCATTACCTTCTTGGCATGCTCCTGGCCTACAACATACTCATCAAGTTTCTCCTTAATGATATGAGGAGCGGGTATGTCCTTTATGTTTATTACAGGCTTTTCGCTCTTTTTCTTCTTGGGAGCACGTCTTCCGGGCATCATTCCCTGAAGGTCGCTCATGTTAAGAAAGCTTATGTTTGGAAAGCCCCTTAAGACATTTCCGTCAAAGCCCGTGACATTCTCATCCTTCTTCTCGGTTTCATCGGGGGTATCGGTGGTTGTGGTATCTTTCGTACTTCCATCCTCGATAGCGC
>JAGACI010000257.1 GCA_017614185.1 Lachnospiraceae bacterium
GATTCTCTCAAATCCGATGGAGAAACCGCAGGCAGGAACATTGTTGCCTGTGAACTTTCCAACCATCTCATCATATCTTCCGCCGCCACCGCAGCTTCCGCCAAACTCGGGCATCTCAATCTCAAAGATTGTACCTGTATAGTATGACATGCCTCTTACAAGTGTAGGATCGAATACCATGTTAAACTCGGCGCTCTTGGTGCTCTCAACGCTTTCGATAATCTCACTTAAATTATCATAAACGCCCTCATCAAGGCAGTCACCGATTTTGCCTACTATAGTCTTTAAGTCGTTGGCACCTTCCCTGAAAAGATCAAGGTAGCGTGCGATTCCTTTTTCATCGAATCCCTGCTCTTTAAGCTCGGCCTCTACGCCTTCTACTCCAATCTTATCCATCTTATCAAGTGTGATAAAAACGGAGTCGTAGCTTTCCTCGGCAAATCCGGCATACTTGGCCATGGCCTTAAGAATTCGTCTATCATTAATCCTTATATTAAAGTTCTTAAATCCAAGCTTTCCGAGTGTGGAAGTGGTTGCAAGAATAAGTTCTATCTCGGCAAGGTTTGAAGGCTCGCCAAGGATATCGATATCGCACTGCATGAACTGACGATATCTTCCTCTCTGAGGTCTGTCAGCTCTCCATACATTACCCATCTGAAGTGCCTTAAAAGGTGAAGGCAGCTCTGCGGAATGATTGGAATAATATCTTACAAGAGGAACTGTCAGATCATAACGAAGACCGCCGTCAACCAGATCCTGCTCGACTTTGGCTTCATCTAATTTAAGCTTCTCTCCTCTTTTTAAAATCTTAAAGATGAGCTTCTCATTCTCACCACCCTGCTTGTTGGTAAGATTCTCAATGTTCTCGACACAGGGTGTCTCGATTGATGAAAAGCCGTACTTTCTATAATTGTCCTTGATAACGCTTATAACATAATCCCTTATAAGCATCTCCTCGGGAAGAATATCCTTCATACCCGTAACGGGTTTCTTAGTAAGTGCCATCAAAATTCTCCTATTAAATATATGTAAAATATAATCACTTGCCCTAAAATTCTACACTTTTTCAAGTTTCATTTCAAGAGTAATAATGCCTTGACTTTTTATGTATAATTGTATACAATAATCCAGACGTGAGTCAAAAATCATTTCGGAGGATGTAATGAGCGCATTAAAAGAACTTAGTCGCGAAGAACTTTTGAAACTTAAAGACGAGCTTGAAGCTGAATTTGCAAAGGCCAAAGCTCTTAATCTTAAACTTGATATGTCCAGAGGCAAGCCCTCTGTCGCACAGCTTCCTTTAGGAGACGATTTGTTCGACGCCATTACAAAGGACTCTGAATTTAAAAGTGAAAACGGTCTCGATTGCAGAAACTATGGTGTGCTCGACGGAATCCCAGAGGCCAAGAAACTTATGGCCGAGATTATGGGTACAGATCCTTCAAAGGTAATCGTAGCAGGCAACTCAAGTCTTAACCTTATGTATGACTCAGTAAGCCGTTCATATACACACGGCGTTATGGGAAGTACTCCCTGGTGCAAGCTTGACAAGGTTAAATTCCTCTGCCCCGTTCCCGGATATGACAGGCACTTCGCAGTCACAGAGCATTTCGGCATCGAAATGATAACCGTTCCTCTTTATGAGGACGGCCCTGACATGGACCTTGTAGAAAAATATGTCAATAATGATGAAACCGTAAAAGGCATCTGGTGTGTTCCCAAGTATTCAAACCCTTGCGGATATACATATTCAGAAGCTACCTGTAAGAGATTTGCAGCTCTTAAACCCGCCGCAGCGGATTTCAGAATCTACTGGGATAACGCTTATGCTGTTCATGACCTTTATGATGAGGGCGATTTCCTTCCCGATATCATCTCACTTTGTGAGAAGGCCGGCAACCCTGATATTGTTTACGAGTTTGCATCCACTTCCAAGGTAAGCATGGCAGGTAGCGGTATCGCTGCTCTTGCTGCTTCAGAAGGCAATCTTGCCGATATTAAAAAGACACTTACCATCCAGACAATCGGATATGATAAGATAAACCAGCTTCGCCATGTATACTGCTACAAGAACCTTGATGGCATCAAGGCTCAGATGAAGAAGCATGCAGCTATCCTTCGTCCCAAGTTTGAAGCAGTCCTTAAGAGCTTTGAGAACGGACTTGGCGGACTTGAAATCGGTTCCTGGACCACACCCAAAGGCGGATACTTCATCGCCTTTACCACAATGGAAGGATGTGCCAAGGAAGTCGTAGCAAAGTGCAAGGAAGCAGGCGTAACCTTAACAGGTGCAGGTGCTCCCTTCCCTTACAAGAACGATCCATTAGACAGCACAATCCGTATTGCTCCCTCCTTCCCCTCACCCGAGGATATGGCGAAGGCTTCGGATCTGTTCGTATTATGTGTAAAACTCGTAAGTGTTAATCACTTACTTTCCATCTAACTTCTTTAATACTTACCTACCTACCGAAAAAGGTGCGAGAAATCGCACCTTTTTTGATATTTTTTATTGATTTTGCCAAATAAAATTAATATAATTCAATTAACATAACTTGGAAAGGTTGGCACAATGCAGAAGGTCATTTCTAACTTCATCGAGTATCTCCAATCCGGAAAGACATCTTCCAAGAATACCCTGATGTCATATGAAAGAGACCTTAACAAGGTGTCGGCTTTTTTTGCGTCCAAAGGTATTACTGACGTAAAAGCTCTGTCTTCCAAAGACCTGGAGGATTATATTGAAAGCCTTAGAAATGCCGGAATGTCTCCCGCCACCATTTCAAGAAACATTGCTTCATTAAAGGCCTTCAATCACTTTCTTTTGGCTAAGTCCGTAACAGACAAGGACATCGCAGGCAAACTTCACGCTCCAAAGATTGAGAAGAAGGCTCCTGTTATTCTTACTTCCAAAGAGCTTAATCTCTTGCTTGAGCAGCCTTCGGGTGACAGTGATAAAGAAATAAGGGACAAGGCTATGTTAGAGTTACTCTGTGCTACAGGCATAAGAGTTTCCGAGCTCATCACCATTAAGCTTCCCGATTTAAATTTAAAAGACTCCCAGATTACCATTTCAGAGTTTGGCAAAAAGAGAGTCATTCCTTTTGGAAGCAAAGCCAAAGCTTCACTTTCCAGGTATCTTGATGAAGTCAGAAATAAGATGATTGCCGAAAGCGACGAAGAGTATCTCTTCGTCAATTGTTCGGGTGAAACCATGAGCCGTCAAGGCTTTTGGAAGATAATAAAACTCTATGCAAAGAGAGCCGGTATCAAGGCTGAAATCACGCCCCGTACCTTAAGAAATTCCTTTAAAGCTCAAAGCCTCTAGAAATCTGATCCCCATGGGCCGTTATATGGTGTATATATCGGCATATCTTCCATGGAATACTGTTTTATCTTGTGTATCGCAAAGACATCCAGCCCAATGATAAAAACAAAGAATGTCAATGTCGCTGATATCGTCTCGACAGAGAGACAGAAATCATAGAATCCGTGTATAAGTACGGGTACCCAGAGTGCAAGTCTCTGGTACCTGTCCATTCCCTTAATGTTTCCTTTGGACTCACAAAGCTTTGCTTCTCCGTAGAAATGTCCCATAAACACTGCAAAAATGCAATGGCCGGGCACTGCGGTAAGAGCTCTCATAAGTGCTGTCGTAATACCCCCGTCTACAACGTATAGGACATTCTCTATAATCGCAAATCCCATGCTTACACAAACCGCATAAACTATACCGTCGAAGCGGAAATTAAACGCCTTATGTTTCCATGTGCCAAGCTTAAGGACAAAGTACTTGCCGCCCTCTTCTGCCAAAGCAACAACAAGGAAGCAATCCAAAGCCACCGTGAATCTTGAAGGATACTCGAAAATACTCTCAATAATATATTCGCCAAACGTTTCCAGTGCAACCGCCGAAATTACGGTAAGAGCTCCGAGAATCAGGCACTTAATTAAGAGTCCTATAGGCTCTTTTTCAATTTTGTCCTGTCTGTAAACCTGAATTATCAGTATGATACCCGGGATAATTGCAAGCCATCTGAGTAAATCCTGGTACAACTATTTGTCCTCCATGTTTCTCTGGACTCTCTGAGTCTCTTCTTCTTTGCGCCACAGGTAACTGAAGTGTGCTTCCGTTCCCTCTTTGATTCTCTTAAGGTTTCCTCTGTGTCTTATAAGAATAAGCACTGCTGCAACCGCAATAATCAAGGCTCCGGGCAGATCTTTCTCCAAAATACCGTAGATAATTGAGAAGGCAATGGATGCTGCAATAGGGCCAAGACATAAATAATCCGTTATCAATACGAAAAGGAAAACTGCTGCAAGCATTATAACGAATAACTTGGAAGAATAAGCAAGGATTAAACCGCCAAGGCAGGCAAAACCCTTTCCTCCTTTAAAGCCCATGTAGAAAGGAAACATGTGGCCTACAATACACATAACACCTGCTATTATTCCCACATATCGGTTATCGGGATAAAAATACATGGCAAGAGTAACAACCACATATGCTTTTATGATATCAAGTACCATGCAAAAAGCTCCGATTTTGTTACCCATTGTGATAAGAGCGTTGGAGCCACCGGCATTGCCCGAGCCCCTGCTTCTGATGTCGAATCCTTTTATTTTTGCAAAAATGTATGAAGGATTAAAGGTACCTACAAGGTATCCCAAAACCGCAAATATCAGTATTTCCTTCATTGTGTGTCTCCCTCCGTCTGGATAAAAAGTATCTATCTCTTATCAGGATACCTCAATCCTGTAGTTTTCTACTATATCATCCTCTCTGAAGCCCGTAGTATCACTTTCCATCTCACCATCCTGATTGTCATAAGGGTCGTTTCTGAAAAAGTCCTTCTCAGGTGTGAAATCAGCCATAAACTTCGTTGCTGCCACAAGTCTGTACGGATCGTAGTTTCCAAAGTAAAACTGTCTTCTCTCTTCGTTTCCGTATCTGTGCGCAGCTACCCCATATGAAATATCCACGGGAATCCAGCCATAACCTTCAAGATAAACCTCGGACCAGTCATGCTCTCCGGTATACTCGGACTCCATTCTTCTTCCGCTCTGCCATCTTGCCGCAACGCCTGCAGCTCTGCAGATTGTAATGAAAAGAAGACTCATAAGTCCGCAGTCACAGCGCATGTTTAATGCAGCCTCCTCAACCATGTTCGTAAGGAGAATGTAGTTTGGATTATAGGTATATCTTAAGTTAAGGGTAAGATAATCATATATCTTTTTGGCCATGACGGTCTTGTTGGTACATCCCTTTGTAATGTCAGCCGCCAAAGCCTTGATAACAGGTGAAAATACTATGTGGGGAGCTTCCTCTTTTAAAAACTCCTCCCCGGGATTGTAGTCTCCGTTAGGTACGGTGTCTGACAAAGCCGCTGCCTTCTCGTAGGCGTCATGGTAAACATTGGTAAACTTATACCTGTAGGTTACACTAAACTCGTGGTTTTCGTTCATAACCTCTTCAAAGTATGCACATCTTGCAGGAGCATCAGGCTCATTTATAAGAGCATTTGCAGGCGATGTTGAAAGAATCTCTATATCGCTTTGCTCAATGCAGTCGGCAGGAATCGGGATATGAACCTTTACCTTCATTCCCTTTGTAAACTTCTCATCCTTTACTTTAAGTGAAGCGGTAAACTTAATGTTCCTTGAAATGCTTCCGTTTGCCTTGCACTCTGCCATGGCATCATTTAGAAGCTTTCCGTCGGGGTCACCCTTGCCTATTCCTGCTCTTTCGGCAGCGTCAAGGTCAATTTTCAATATCGTTCTGACGCAGCTTTTTAAGTATCTTTTCTCTCCGTCGATAAAAATCCATCTAAGGAGCCCTGCATCCTCTTCTTTTCTTAAGTCTTCTTCGGTAAAATCAGGAATCTGCTCCCGGATTTTAGTTAAAACCTCTTCAAAGGTAAAGGGGTATTCTCTGGGAATTCTTCTGAAAATTTCCTTCCATGCAAGGAAACACCATTTAAGCTCATCAGGTGTGGAAGCCATCACGGCTCTTACATCCATGACTCTTTCTGCTTCCTTGTAGTATCCTGCTTCCTTGAGTCTTCTTATATCCTCGGGAAGACCGATGTTTATATACTTGAAATAATCGTTTACCTTCATCGCCATACCTACCTGAGAAATCCGTTTATTATCTGCTCCTCAGCCTCTTCTTCCGTAAGGCCCAGAGTCATTAGCTTAATAATCTGATCGCCGGCAATCTTGCCGATTGCAGCCTCATGAATAAGTGCAGCGTCAACATTTGCGGCATCAAGCTGTGGAACCGCAAGAACTCTGGCCTCATCCATTATGATAGCGTCACATTCGGAATGGCCGGAACAAACTGCCGCACCGATAATCCTTGAATCAAACTTCTGATAGGACTTGTCTCTCGCAACAGCTCTTGAAACAATATCAGTTGAACTTCCTTCGCCGTTTAATTCAACGGTATAAATGCTCTCCGCATACTGAGTGCCATGAGTCATGAGTCTTTCATGAATGTTAAGCTTGGCGTCCGCCTTAAGAACCGCTTTGCTTGTTCTTACCGTGGAATCAACGCCTTTAATCTGCACCATTTCCATCTCCATGGTGCTTCCCTCTTCCATGTATACTTCGGTTCCGGGATTAAGGATTCTCTTACCGTTTCCGTCGCCCTCTCCGTAGTGCTTCTCCACGTATTTGACTTTGGAGTTTTTGCCTACATAAAAGCGGTGAATTCCGTCGTGCTGCGAGTCCTGATCGCCGCAGTTATGAATTCCGCAGCCTGCAACTATGACTACGTCGCAATCCTCTCCTATATAAAAGTCATTATAGACAACTTCCTTAAGGCCGCTCTCGCTTAATACTACCGGTATATGAACGCTTTCTTTCTTCGTTCCGTCTTTGATTCTTATATCAATACCTGCGACGTCGGTCTTACTTGTAATCTCGATATTAGCGGTGGAGTTTCTTCCTGCCGATGCACCGTTGGCGCGAATATTGTATGCGCCCTCCGGAACCGCATGAAGGTCAGCTACCTCCGCAAGAATTCTCTTTTGAATCTCATCCATTGCGTTTCCTCCTAAACCGGCAACATATCACAGGTTCCAAGAGCCGAGGGTGTTCCGATTAAATCGGGAAGAATATCTTCTTTCTTACCCTTCTTGCTGACCTGTCCGTTTGCGATAACAACTATTTCATCCGCGATATTAAGAATACGCTCCTGATGAGAAATAATAATGATTGAGCCCTTGATATTCTCTCTCATATGTTCAAAAACCTTAATAAGGTTCTGGAAGCTCCAAAGATCGATGCCAGCCTCAGGCTCATCAAATATCGAAAGCCTTGTTCCTCTTGCAAGTACAGTGGCAATCTCAATTCTCTTTAATTCTCCGCCCGATAACGAAGCATTTACCTCTCTGTTAATGTAATCTCTTGCACAAAGGCCAACCTCCGAAAGGTAGGTGCAGGCATCGTTTATCGAAAGATTGCTCTTTCCGGATGCAAGGCGCAAAAGATCCAAAACGCGAATTCCTTTGAATCTTACGGGCTGCTGAAGTGCAAAGCTGATTCCTGCCTTCGCTCTGTCCGTAATACTCATATCGGTGATATCTTCACCGTCAAAAAAAATACGTCCCGACGTAGGCCTGGCAATACCAGAAATAAGCTTTGCCAAAGTGGATTTACCGCC
>JAGACI010000258.1 GCA_017614185.1 Lachnospiraceae bacterium
ATATCGGCTTCCTTTGCCACAATCTGCATTGCACGTCCGCCAAGAACGAAGCTTGGACGAACCAGAACGGGATAGCCGATTCTCTCTGCAGCTTTCACACCGTCTTCAATACTTGTAACAGCTACACCTTCAGGCTGAGGAATTCCAAGTTTCTTTAATACGTGTTCAAAACTGTCTCTGTTTTCCGCTTTATCGATTGCCTCGGCATCGGTACCGATAAGCTTTACTCCTCTCTTTGCAAGAGGTTCTGCCAGGTTAACCGCTGTCTGACCGCCAAGCGAAACAATTACGCCTTCGGGCTTCTCTTTTTCAATGATGTTCATAACATCTTCGACTGTAAGAGGCTCGAAATAGAGCTTGTCTGACATCGTGTAGTCTGTGGAAACCGTCTCAGGGTTATTGTTTATAACAATGGCTTCATACCCTTTGGCTTTGATGGTCATAATGGCGTGCACAGTCGAGTAATCGAACTCTACGCCCTGTCCGATTCTGATGGGACCTGAGCCAAGAACTATTACCTTCTTTCTGTCAGTTACAACCGACTCTTCATAGGTATGATCAATGTCTTCATATGTTGAATAGAAGTAAGGAATATAGCTTTCAAACTCTGAAGCACAGCTGTCTATCATCTTATAGACGGGAAGCACTCCCAGTTCTTTTCTGATGGCTCTTATCTCGTCTTCTGTGTGACCTGTGAAAAATCCGATGGCCCTGTCCGAAAAGCCCATTCTCTTTGCTTCAAATAATGCCTTCTTATCCTTGCTTATATCAGGAATGGCTTTAAGCTTTTTCTCGGTATCTACAACGTCCTTAAGGCCGTCTATGAAGAAGGCATCGATAAGAGACTCCCTTGTTATCGTCTCTACATCTTCTCCTCTTCTTAAAAGCTCTGCTATGGCATAAATTCTGTCATCCTTTGATTCCTTGATATAGGAAAGCAGATTCTTGCTGTCTTCTTCGTCAAACTTGTCAAGATGAAGGTGGCTAGCTCCGATTTCGAGTGATCTTATGGCCTTTAACAGGCTTTCGGGGAAGGAACGGCCTACACTCATGGTCTCGCCTGTAGCCTTCATCTGAGTGTTTAAGTCATTGCTTGCATCCGTAAATTTATCAAAGGGAAAACGGGGCATCTTGCAAACGATATAATCAAGCGAAGGCTCGAAACATGCCAGAGTGTTTGCAAGCTTAATCTCATCGAGTCGCATTCCGACGCCGATTTTGGCAGAAACCCTTGCTATAGGGTATCCGCTTGCCTTTGAAGCAAGTGCCGATGATCTTGAAACTCTGGGGTTAACCTCGATTACATAGTAGTCCATTGACTTGGTATCAAGCGCAAACTGTACGTTACAGCCGCCCTCAACCTTAAGTGCTCTGATAAGCTTTAAAGCTGAATTTCTAAGCATCTGGTACTCTTTGTTGGTAAGAGTCTGTGAGGGAGCCACTACGATTGAGTCACCTGTGTGAATTCCCACGGGGTCCAGATTTTCCATGTTACAGATGGTTATCGCGGTGTCATTGGCATCACGCATAACCTCGTACTCAATTTCCTTGTAACCCTTAACGCTCTTCTCAACCAAAGCCTGATGTATGGGAGAAAGATAAAGTGCGTTTTTAAGAATGGTCTTAAGTTCTGCCTCATCATCGGCAAAACCGCCGCCTGTTCCGCCAAGGGTGAAAGCGGGACGAATTACTATCGGGTATCCGATATGATTTGCAGCGGCAATACCTGCCTCCATGCTCTCGACTATCTCAGAGGGAAGCACAGGTTCTCCAACGCTCTCGCAAAGTTCCTTAAAGCGCTCTCTGTCCTCTGCCTTATCTATACTGTCACCATCAGTTCCTAAAAGCTCGACGCCACATTCCTTTAAGACGCCTTTCTTTTCAAGCTGCATGGCAAGGTTAAGACCTGTCTGACCACCGATTCCCGGTAAGATTGCGTCAGGTCTTTCTTTTCTTATTACTTTTGCAATAAACTCAAGCGTCAAAGGCTCCATATACACCTTGTCCGCTATGGTTTTGTCGGTCATTATAGTCGCAGGGTTTGAGTTGCAAAGAATTACCTCATACCCTTCCTCTCGTAAGGACAGACATGCCTGGGTTCCCGCATAGTCAAACTCCGCAGCCTGACCGATGACAATGGGACCTGAGCCTATTACAAGTATTTTCTTAATATCTTCACGCTTTGGCATTGTCTTTCTCCTTAAACGAATTCATATTTTTCACAAACTCATCAAAAAGATATGCGCTATCCTCGGGACCGGGTGCGCTCTCGGGATGATACTGAACGGAAAAAGCGTAATCTTTTACGCATCTTACACCTTCAACCGTGTCATCTAAAAGGTTAAGATGAGTTATCTCAAGACCGGTGCCTCGAACACTTTCCTTATCAACCGCATAAGAGTGGTTCTGGCTTGTAACCTCTATTTTGTCAGTGAGGAGATTTTTTACAGGATGGTTACCGCCTCTGTGTCCGAATTTAAGCTTGTAGGTCTTGGCTCCGTATGAAAGTGAAAGAATCTGATGTCCAAGGCATATGCCAAAGATTGGATACTTTCCTTTTAAGTTCTTAACTGTCTCTATGGTCTCCTTTACATCCGTGGGATCTCCGGGACCGTTTGATATAAACACTCCGTCGGGTCTTAATTTTTCAATCTCCGAAGCGGGTGTATTAAAAGGCACTATCGTTACCTTGATATTTCTCTTATTAAGCGACTTTGGAATGTTTCCCTTCATTCCGCAATCAATTGCCACAACATGCAGCTGCTTCGTGTCTTTTTTTTCATCAAACACGAAGCTTTTCTTAGTGCTCACTCTGCTTACCGAATCCCTTGGAACGGGTGTGGATTCGATAATCTTTTTACTCTCCTCGATGCTTATATCCCTGCCTGTTATAAGGCATCTCATACTGCCCTTATCTCTTACAATTCTGGTGATTGCCCTGGTATCCACTCCATAGATTCCGGCAATGTTAAACTTCGCCATCGTCTCTCCCAAAGTGGCACTGGCTCTAAAGTTTGAGGGAAGATCGTTATACTCTCTGACCACCAAAGCACCGATTGTGGGATTCGCTGATTCGAAATCCTCATCGTTTACCCCATAGTTTCCAATAAGGGGATAGGTCATCACCACGGCCTGGTCAGTGTAGGAGGGGTCTGAAATAATCTCCTGATAACCAACCATCGACGTGTTGAAAACCAGTTCCAAAACTTTTTCTTCTTTGGCACCGAATGAAAACCCTTCAAAACATTCTCCGGTTTCAAGCACCAATCTGCATTGTTCGCTCATCCTTTTTGTTCCTTTATCTCTTTATTGCAACCAAAGGGCCACGCATTACGCGTGCCCCTTACGGTTTATGCTTTGCTTTCTTTATTATTCTACATCCTGCAATGCATCGTAATCCTCTTCACCCGTTCGAATCTTAACGACTTTATCAACAGGATATACAAATATCTTTCCGTCTCCGATATGTCCGGTATAAAGAGCTTTCTTTGCCGCATCTATAACCGTCTGTACCGGAATCTTGCTTACAACGACTTCAACCTTAATCTTGGGAAGAAGGGTTGCATCCATCTCAACACCTCTGTACTTCTCGCCGGCACCTTTCTGGATACCACAACCCATTACCTGAGTCATTGTCATTCCTGTTACACCGATATCGTTCATCGCTCTCTTAAGAGCATCGAAGCGACTTAACTTTGCAACAATAACAACTTTGTTGATTCCTGAGGGAGCTGCCGTCACGGGCTTAATAACAGGTACAGCGGCTTCTTTCTTGGCTTCTGATGCCTTCTCGAAATCACTCTCTCCAAGAGAAGTGTTCTCGTTTACATCCATTGTCATGGTGTTTGAAATATCCATGATGGAGAAGCCTGCATATGCTGAAGGAAGACCGTGCTCTGTAGCATCGAGACCGATAAGTTCTTCCTCTTCGGAAACCCTGAGACCAATCGTCTTTTTAAGTATAGTAAATGCAATTACGATTGTCACTACTGTCCATGCAATTGTTATTCCCATACCACCGAGCTGTTTGCCGAGCTGTCCAAGGCCACCGCCGTAGAAAAGACCTTCGCTGATACCAGCAAGTTCAAATCCGGGAGCGGTTTCAGTTGCAAACAAGCCAACTGCGATTGTACCCCAGATACCGTTCATCATGTGTACTGCAACGGCACCAACGGGATCGTCTACGTGAAGTACGTTATCAACGAACCATACGCCGAATACTACAAGAAGTCCTGCCACCAATCCGATAACAGCCGAACCAACGCAATCAGTTACATCGCAGGGAGCTGTGATAGCTACGAGACCTGCAAGTGATGCGTTAAGACACATCGAAACATCGGGCTTGCCATATTTAATCCATGTAAAAATCATTGTTGTAACAGTTGCTACAGCAGGAGCTACAGTTGTTGTAAGGAATACAGATCCCATTGTGGGCAAATCTGTTGCTGCCGCACCGTTGAATCCGTACCAGCCAAGCCAGAGAATAAATACACCGAGTGCACCGATTACCAGGTTGTGACCGGGGAAAGCATTAACTTTTTCAACTTTTCCGTTTTTGTCTCTGTCAAACTTACCGATTCTGGGACCAAGCATCCATGCACCAATCAGGGCGCATATACCACCGACCATGTGAATACAGTTTGAACCTGCGTAATCGTGGAATCCCCACTGTGCGAGGAATCCGTCACCCCATACCCAGTGAGCTTCGATGGGATAAATAACAGCTGATATTATTGCTGAGTAAATGCAGTAGGTAGAGAATTTGGTTCTCTCTGCCATAGCTCCGGATACTATTGTAGCGGTTGTAGCGCAAAATACAAGGTTAAAAACGAAACTTGAGTAATCAAAGTTACCGTAATCGGAAAATACATTGAAACTGAACCTTCCCATGAACCCTCCGATATCTCCGCCTTCAGATACCATCATGAGGGATGCACCGCAGATAAACCACATCACTGTACCGATACAAAAGTCCATCAGGTTCTTCATGATGATGTTTCCTGCGTTTTTGGCTCTCGTAAATCCCGATTCAACCATTGCG
Source organism: Lachnospiraceae bacterium (assembly GCA_017614185.1). The sequence continues at coordinate 5,042 of JAGACI010000258.1, forward strand.
AAGCCTGCCTGCATCCAGAAGACTAACGCAGCACCGATTAGGAACCAGACTCCGTACACTTCGGAGCTGATTAAGCTTTTAATTTCCTCCATAATATAATCTCCTCATAATATATTATTTTTTAAATCCTATGCCATACAGTTAATTAAACGTAGAAGAGCATCTTGCCATAACTCGGGTAAGGAATGGCACTTTCGGGAACCTTCTCCTCCAAGGAATCCGCGATTGTTCTGATCTTCGCCATATCATC
>JAGACI010000259.1 GCA_017614185.1 Lachnospiraceae bacterium
CCAAACGCTCTATCCAGCTGAGCTAAACGCACAATCTTTACAACAGATGTTATTGTATCGAAGTTTATTCCTGTTGTCAAGAATAAATATTTCTTACTTTCCTGCCTTTAAAATCTTAACGATTCTGCTGGTTCCAAGACGTGATGCTCCAAGCTCTACAAACTTCTCCGCATCTTCAATAGAAGAGATTCCGCCGGCTGCTTTCATCTTAACATTGGGACCGATGTGCTTTGAGAAAAGCTCGATGTCCGCAAATGTAGCACCCGCAGTTGAGAATCCTGTGGAAGTCTTAATGTACTCTGCACCTGACTCGGTAACAACTTCACACATCTTAATCTTCTCTTCATCGGTAAGAAGACATGTTTCAATGATAACCTTTAAGAGTTTACCGTTACAAGCCTTTTTAACCTGCTTGATTTCGTCAAGAACCTTGTCATAAAGGCCGTCCTTAACCCAGCCGATGTTGATAACCATATCGATCTCAGATGCGCCGTTTTTGACAGCGTCTTCTGTCTCAAATACCTTAACGGCTGTTGTTGAATAACCGTTGGGGAATCCGATAACGGTACATACGGGAATACGTCCGTTAAGATACTCTGCTGCCTGTTTAACATATGAAGCGGGAATACAAATGGAAGCAGTCTCGTAAGCAACTGCGTCGTCGCAAATCTGCTTAATCTCTGCCCATGTAGCCTGCTGCTGTAATAAGGTATGATCAACCTTGCTTGTAATCTCTTTAATATCCATACTTATCCTTCCTCATTAAAAACTAACCTGTCAGTTTTTCTGCCAAATATAACCCTCTATCTCATTCTTGGGAATCGACAGAGCGATGGAGAGCTCTGAATAAAGGTAATCCTCAGCCATCTTAAAATATCTTTCGTCTGTGGCCGTTACCTTCTTGCCCTCTTTGATGCGTTTCTCTTTACGTGTATATAAGGTCTTGATGATTCTGACCCACTCTCTGCATTCGCAGCTGCTTAAGCACTCTTTGTACTTGGCTTCTCTTGCCTTGTCGTTATCAACCCAGATTTCCTCAATATAAGGAATATCGGAAATAAGGCTGTCAGCCTCATCCTTGGTGATAACTTCTCTCATCACCGTCTTGTTGCTGTCAACGGGCACATAAACCGTGCTCTGCTTCTTATCACAGGGCATCAGGACATAATAGAGTCTGTCCTTGTCTATTCCGTCCATTGTTAGTGTTGTTACATCGTTAACTTTGCAGATACCTTTACTTCCGTAAACTATAAACGCTCCTTTATTAAACATAATTTTTCCCTTCCTTTTTAAGAAAAAAACCGACAATACTCTCCAAAGAACAGTTTACCAAAAAAGAAAGGGATTTTCTAATTCTTTTTTATTTTTTTTCAAAGAATTTGTCTACTATCGAAACAATTTTTTCCGGAGGGAGGGACTTTAGTATGTATCCCTGAGGATTCAATGAAATAACTTTTTGTACACTGTCTTTGTCGTCTTTAGCTGTCAGAAACATTACGGGAATTCTTGCTGTTTCTTTTTCTGCTCGAATCATCTCGAGCATCTGCGGGCCGCCGCAAATGGGCATCTCATAATCAAGTAAGATAAGGTCCGGTCTGGTCTGGCCTAAAAATGCCATTGCACTTGCGGCAGAATCCACAATGGAAACCTTGTACTTGGGAGCCAACCACCCCCTTACTGCATGGAGGGTCGGGCCTGAATCGTCTACGACCAGTACATGCTTCTTGCCATCGCGCTCAGCATCTTCGTCATCTGCCCATCTTAGTTTCTCCGCAAGGTCTTTTGCACTTATGGGCTGATCTATAGATGCATGGATAAACTGTCTGGGTATAAAGGCTCTTATAGCCTTTGTGAATTCAGGATATCCGATTATAAACAAATCCATCCCGGTTCCTGCGCAGGCACTGCTCATATAGTTGAGCATTACCTTATTATCCATCACATCCTCGTCAACGTGAAAAAGGAATGCACGGTCCTCTAACATATGCTTTCCGATGGCCTGAGAATCGAAGGGTATAATGTCACATGTGATTCCCTCTCTTTTCAAACCATCGGCTAAGGCATTGACCATGAACGCCTTGTCGTTGCCGATAAAATATATCTTTTCGCTCATATATACTCCTTGTTACAGCAAATCTTTAAGTAATACTATAATATCATCCCTTGCAACATCCGCAAGTAATGATTTCAATTTTTGATAAACCGGCTTAAAATCGTCCGGCAAAGAATAATTCGATAATTGTTTAAATACTGCCTCCGCCATCTCCGTGTCAAACTTCTCTTCGCACGTATAAATCGTTCTGATGGCATCCTTTAAAGCGTCGGGCTCGATAAGCGGCTTATCCGTATCCTCTGCCTTGCCTATTACATCCGCAAGAGGAGCCTTGATTCCTCTGTAGAGTAAAAGTAGATCCTCGGTTTTGTCCTTAAGTCCGTAGAGACCGTCGTTCTCTCCTCTTTCTTCCAGATCCTTTGCAAGTGTGGAAAGAGCAACATATCCCACGAGTCTTGCTGTAGTCTTTAAGCCATGAACCTGAACCACGTAATTGGGTCTGTCGTTCTCCTTAAAGGCCTTCTCAATCATATCGGCACGGGTGTCGATTGTATCATAGAACTCTTCGATAACCTGTCCGTAAATCTCGGGCGAACCGCTGGCCGACATACCTGCGGATATATTTATCTCAGGGATTTCCGCAAGTTTCTCAACAAAGAGGTTCTTCTTAGGCGCATCAGCCTTGTCCTTGGGCGCATCCTTAATCATCTCGACGGGAAGGTATCTAAGAAGCACTCTCTCAAGGTCCGTCGGAACAACAGGCTTTGAAATATAACTGCTGAATCCTTCTGAAAGGTAGAATTCCTTGGCTCCCGAAATTGCATTTGCGGTAAGCGCCACAAGCGGAGTCTCTTTGTTAAGGCTGTCCGAATCTGCCTTGATTCTCGCTGCGGTTTCAAGTCCATCCATATCCGGCATCATATGGTCGATGAGGATGATGTCATACTTATTCTTCGAAGACATAAACAGCGCTTCCTTACCGGAAGAAGCTGTATCTATCGTCATAAGAGAGTTCTTTAAAAGTCCTTTGACAACAGTCAGGTTAATGGGCACATCATCGACAACAAGAATTCTTGCCTCAGGTGCGGTAAAGCTTTCCTCATAAACGTTCTTGGAGGCATCAAGAGTCCTTGCAACAGCCTCATAATCGCCTATGTAAGTCCAGTCTTTGATTTCCTGCCTGAGTGTAAAGTAAAAGAGGCTTCCCTTGCCAAATTCGCTCTCCACCTTAAGCTCTGAGTCCATAAGTTCAAGGAGCTGCTTGGTGATGCTGATTCCAAGACCTGTTCCCTCAATCTTTCTGTTCTCGGCTTCGTTGATACGCTCGAAGGGCTTAAAGATTTTCTCCATGTCCTCGGGCTTTATTCCGATTCCCGTATCCTTAACCTTGTAAGTTACATTTACATGCTCATCATCGTCAGGAATCCGCTCAAATCCGACATTTAAAGTAACCTGGCCCTTTTCGGTATACTTGATTCCGTTGGTTAAAAGGTTTATTACTATCTGTCTTATCCTGTTCTCGTCACCACGCATATATCTTGGTGTCTCAGGATCTATATTTATGTACAGATCAAGGTTCTTGGCCCTGGCTCTTCCAGCGATAATAGTCTCGGTTTCGCGAAGGACCTCCGCCAGATCATAATTGGCGTTCACGATATCCATCTTTCCTGATTCTATCTTTGAAAAATCAAGAATATCGTTGATAAGACTAAGCAGTACCTGACCCGAATTTCTTACATCAAGCGCATACTTCTTAATGCCGTTATCCTTACTCTCCCTGATAATCATTTCATCAAGGCCAAGGATGGCATTGATGGGAGTTCTTATCTCATGGCTCATCCTCGCAAGGAATGCCGACTTCGCATAAGTCGCTCTCTCGGCTTCCTTCTTGGCATTCTCTAATTCCTTCATCGTCGCGTTAAGCTTGCCGTAATCGGGAGTCTCAAGTGAGAAAAGAATTAAGAGGAGTGCGAACGAAGCTGCAAAGTAAACGATGAAAATGTCCGGTGCCACAAACAGCTGGACAACGATTCCAATCGACATAGCAACAGCGTATCCGATAACTGCAAAAAGCTGTCTCCAGACAAACTCCTGCTTATGGCGAACCGCCGTAACTACTGCCGCAATCATATAAATAAAAGGGAAAGACGCTCTGACGTGCCCAAGAGGCAGCCAGACAAGAGCATTTTGCCTTGTGCCGTCAAAATAATATAAAAACGGGTGGGAATGATTGATGAAAAGGATTATGACTGTTGATATTACAACAAAGTAAAAAGTCACCCTTGCCGCTTTGTGAATTCTTTCATCGCTAATGTAAGAAACGCAGTACTCATAGTAATTGTTGAAATTCATTACTGCGCACACAAGAAAAAGTCCACAAACACAGTAGCAAAAGAGCGGGTGAAGTGAATTGTAATAAGACGCACAATAAGCAAGCCCTATATGGGCGATAATAGCGTTCATTGTCGTCACTGTGAAGTTTAAGAAAAACTTGATAGAAGGCTTTCGAATATACCTGGTCTTTACGAAGATGTAAATAAACAGGCATAACAAAAGACTCATATACTCGTAATGACAGTTATATACCATTTCCTACCTGCGCTTACTGAAGAACTTCGCTATTGAGTCTAAAATCACCTTCGGAGGTGATGTCTTTAACAAGTAACCCGCGGGTTTCAACCCAAGAACCGCAGCTACTGAATCCGAGTCATCCTTACTGGTAAGGAATATAACGGGGATCTTTGCAGTCTTCTCTTCTGCCCTTATCATCTCCAGAAACTGAGGTCCGGAGCATATGGGCATCTCATAATCAAGAAGTATCAAATCAGGCTTGTTTTCCTGTAAAAAACCGATAGCCATTGCAGCCGACGAGGCAACCGAGACCCTGTAATCCTTCTCAAGCCACCCTTTAATAAGTCTTAGCGAAGCTCCGGAATCATCAACCACAAGGATATGCCTTTTTATTTTTCCGGTTTCCGCAATAACAGAATCCATCTTCAGCTGTTCAATCATCTCATCAACCTTGATGGGACGCTCAAAAAAGCCTCTTACACAAGCGGCATCAACAAGCCTTAATATCTGAAGATATTCTTCCTTGTAGCCTATGATAAAGAGCTTTTTACCAACGGATAAGCAGTAATTCTGAAGGATTATAAGTTCATCTCTGTGCGAGTCAACATAGTTGCCGCCCATTAACAGAATTACCTCAGGCCCAAACGTAGAAAGATTCGCTTCCTTAAACACAGGACCAAGGCATAGAGTAACAAAATCAGCCTTCTCCAAAGAACCTTTCATCGATGTAACCATGTACGAAGTCGGTGATTCAGCGATAATCAAAACTTTAATAGCCATAATTTGCCTTTCACAACTACATCTTTTCCAAGCATTCTTTTGCGAAATTGATTACACTATCCGCATCATAATTGTACAACGCATTGCCCATTTTTTCAAATGATTCCGACATTCCGGAAGGTACATTGTACCCTCTTAGTTCGGCCAAGACTTCGTCTGCCCTGTCAAAGTCAAAGCCCTTTACAAACTCGACCATTACCTCAAGCATCTCTTTAAGCATGGAAGGCTCAATGTCGGGAAGATCGGCGGTCCCCAGATTATAGCGTTCCTTTAGGATTGCAATAACCTTTCTAAAGTGGTCAATGAGTTCTCCTTCTTTCTTATAGATAAGCTCATCTCTTCCGCTGTCTCCGCATTTTTCAAGGTACAATGCCTCGGCTGACACACCTGTCGCACCTATCATTCTTGCGGTATTTTTTAACGCGTGAACCTTGATTGTGTAGTTCTTGATATCTTTATTTGCGATAAAGGAGTTAAGCTCATCAACAATCATATTTTCGTTGGTGACCGTATCCTTTACTACCTGTAAGTATGTATTCTCATCTCCGCACGCCTTGATTCCCTCTTCCGTATCGACAAGAAGGATAAGGTCTTCCTCGGTATCAAGGACGTCCTTGGGAAGGAGGTGATAGAGCATCTTTTCAAGCTTTGCGCCGTTTACAGGCTTGGCAAGATAACCTGCGAATCCGTTCTCCTCATAGAATTCGTCGATTCCGGGCATAGCATTTGCGGTAAGAGCGACAACAGGAACATCCCTGTTAAGTCCGGCTTCCGCACGAAGAAGCTTAAGAGTTTCGACTCCGTCAAGTCCCGGCATCCTGTGATCAAGAAGGATAACGTCGTACTTGTTTATCTTGCACATCTCAAGACACTGTTCACCGCTCTCACCCGTATCGAGTATGACACCGGTTCTCTTTAAAAGTCCTTTTACGACAGTTAAGTTGACAGCTGTGTCATCAATGGCAAGAACCCTTGCTCTGTGGGCTGTAAAGAGTGCTTCGTCAATTTCCTCAACAGGGTTCTCAAGCTTTTCTGTATCAATAATTCCAAGAGGCGTCGCATCAACGATTCCCTGTTCAAGGACGAACGAGAATGTACTTCCTTCTCCATAGACGCTCTCTATCTTAAGGTTAGAGCCCATCTGCTTAAGGAGCTGCAAAACAATACTCATTCCAAGACCTGTACCCTCAACGGTACGGTTCCTGTTCATATCCATTCTCTCAAAGGGCTTAAAGAGCTTGTCAAGCTCCTCTTCCTTCATGCCTATACCGGTATCCTTAACACTTACCAAAAGGCTGCCCTTGTCTTCATCTATCGCTTTAAAATCAAGTTTGAACTCTACGTATCCTTCTTCAGTATACTTGACCGCATTGGTCAAAAGGTTGGTTATAACCTGTTGAATCCTCACATCATCGCCATAAAGTATGGTCGGAATCTCGTGAGAGATGTCGAGTTTGACCTCGAGTTCCTTTCCCTTAGCCCTCGGAAGAACCAGATTCATAAGGGTTCTTATCATGTCGACAATGTTATATTCCTCGGGAACTATCTCCATCTTTCCGGCTTCTATCTTTGAGAAGTCAAGAATGTCATTGACGATGGAAAGAAGGTTCTTGCCTGCGCTCATTATGTCTCTTGCGTAGGTCTTGACGCTCTCTTCCGTTGACTCACGAAGTATCATCTCATCAAGGCCGAGGACAGCATTGATGGGAGTCCTTATCTCATGAGACATCGAGGA
>JAGACI010000042.1 GCA_017614185.1 Lachnospiraceae bacterium
ACTCCGTCCTCGATAAGGAAGCTGTTCTTGGCAACTCCGGAGAACTCTCCGTTGGCGCTGGGTGATCCGCATGAGATTCCGCCAACGATAAGTCCGCGCTTAACGTTCTTAACCATGTCTGCATAAGGCGTATCACCGTTTGCAATGATAAGGTTTCCGATTGATGCTTTGGTGGGCTTGCGGCCGGTCTTATTGGCAACATAGAGGCTTAACAGGAAGTTCTTAAGCACTCCGTTTTCGATAAGCGGTGTAGTCTCTGCCTTGAAGCCGTCAGATGTGTACATGCCTCCTGCGATAACGTCCTTGCAGAAAGGATCGATGACTGCGTTAACCCGCTCGTCTACAACCTTGGTGTCAAGCTTGTCAAGCCAACGGCTTGTTCCGTCAAGAATTACTGTGTCGTACATGTAGTTCATAACGAGGAAGTAGAAGAAGTTTGAAAGTGCATCAGGTGTTAAGATAATCTGTCCTTCAAACTTTCCTTCGAATTTCACTTCGTTAAGCTGTGCCACAGCTTCGTCGAGTTTAAGTCTGATCATTTTATCCTCGATTAAAGGCTTATCGAGGTTTACAAACTCAATAGCGGCAAAGTTAATACCTGTTGTCTTGCCTTCGTCGTTTCCTGCAAACTCAAGAACGATAGAGTAGTTACCGCGGTTGGTTTCAAACTCGGTTCCGTTTGTATTCTTGTAAAGCTTATGCGCTGAAACATAGCTTGCAATGGTAGTCATGACCTTTACCTTGGGGTAAGCCTTGGCAATATCCTTGTTAAGCTCGTTGATACGCTCAAAGAACTTTTCTTTGTCAGGATTAAGGCATCCGATATTGAATGTCTCTTTGCCTTCGCCGGGTGCGATATCCTTGCATGAATCGGGCTCTGATGAGTTGGCTGCATCGATTGCCGCATCGATTGTGGCCTCAAGACCTTCATCGGAAAAGTCGTTTCCTGAAGCCTGGCCCTGCTTTTCGCCAACGAAGCAGGTAACGAGTAAGCTGTTGTCAAAAAGGGTTCTTAAAAGGCTGAACTCACCGTCTTCTGTGTTGAACTCGTGGGTCTGTACCTCGGCAACAGTGTAAGCACTCTTGGTTATGTTTTTACTCTCAAGGAGAGAGTCAATCTTTGCTGATAATTCTTTTAAATCTTTCATTTCGTCTCCCCCTTATCTTCCGCCTATCATAATCTTACATCTTAAAGCAGGACCGCCCATACTTACGGGAATCATCTGCTTCTTGCCACAGAATCCCGATGAACTCCATACGACTTCATCAGAAACCATGTCTACGGTCTTAAGCATATCGAAGGCAACACCTGAAACAGTGGTGTCAAGGAGCGCTTTGCCAAGCTTTCCGTTCTTGATTTCATAGCCCATCGTTACGCCGAACATGAACTCACCTGTAAGGTCAGCCTGTCCGTTTCCGCTCTCGATAAGATAGTAGCCGTCGTCGATTGAAGCAATCATGTCATCAAGCTTGTCGATTCCGGGGCTTATTGCGGTATTTCTCATTCTGATAAGAGGTTCGTCTGAGAATGCCCAGGCTCTTGCGTTACCGTTCGGAGTCATACCGTACTTTTCGGCAGAAGCTCTGTCATTCATGTATCCTGTAAGGATTCCGTCACGGATTAAAACTGCATCGGTAGCGGTTACACCCTCATCATCAAGGAATACGGGCAAAGGAACCTGTTTGCCAAAAGCGGTGTGAGCGTAGTCAACCATTGTGACTAACTCGCTCGCAACGGGCTTGTTAAGCATAGGGCCTGCAACTGAACCGCCTGTTACAAGGTCAGCTTCAACAGTATGTCCGACTGCCTCGTGAGTGAGCATTCCGGCCATCATTCCGTCAAGGATTACAGTCTTAAGACCGGCTTCGGCGTAAACGCCTTCGCTCTTGTCCATAACTCTTCTGTATAAAGCATCCACATCCTTATAGTACTTGGAAAGGTCAGAGAAGTTATCCTCAAAGCTTCCGGGACCGCCGAATGCCTTGAATAACTCTACGGGAGTGCCATCCTTGGTCTCTGCTGTAAGGAAGACGTAGATGTAACATCTGGGGCTTACAACGTGACCGCATGCACAGTCTGAGGTATAGATGATTTTATCCTGAGAATCTTCAGTGTATACAACCCTGCGGCTTGTGATGTGATAGCAGGTCTTAACGATATAATCGTCCATCTCCTTACATGCGTCGATGATTCGTTTTTGCTCGAAATCAACTATATCGCGATGAGGGAGAAAGAGTTTGCCGGGCATGGGCTTAGGAGCTTTTAATCCCCTTGGTGCATGGGAATCAAGGAAAAGAGCATTCTCGGTTGCCGCTTTAAGCACAGCTTCCGCAGCGGAATCCGAGTACTCAGCCATTGATGAGAAGCCCTGCACGCCGTTCTTGATTACTCTGGCGTTGACGCCTCTTGTTTCACTTCTTGTGTTAGTTGTCATGTTGCCGTTTACAAGTATTACTCTGCGGTTTCGGTTTTCCTGTCCGCGAAGAACCGTCAGAACATTGTCTGCAAACAGACTTTCTTTACTAGATAAAATGTCTTTAAGCATTTTCCCCTCCTTATTCATTTCATACTCTTTCCCATTTTACCACCAGTAAGGCCCGCAGTCAGTAAATCAATTATTAAAGATTTATAAATTTTTCGGTGGTTTAGCGTGATAAAGTGGTGGTATAATTATGGGGTAACATGTTATTGGATTTGGGAGGGTAAAATGCTAGCAACTCTTAATAGTTGGCCGCTATACGCGATATGCGGAGGAATAATTCTCTTCGTTGCGATAGTCAGTCTCATTTTTTTAGTAAGATCATATAAAGCCGGTATCGAAGCCGGAATGGATAAGGCGATGCTTAAAAGGACAATCACCTCAAGCGTCACCTTCTCGATATTGCCAAGCGTAGGAATCTTACTTGGCGTCATTGCGCTGTCGGGAAGCCTTGGTACACCATGGCCGTGGCTTAGACTGTCCGTTATCGGCGCGCTTCACTATGAAACCCAGGTTGCACAGGCCGCAGCAGAGCAGGCAGGCATTGGTTCCCTTAGCGCCGCAGACATGACAGCCGAAGGTTTTGCTACCATTGCGCTTCTTATGAGTATCTGTATCATGTGGGGCATGATTCTTTCATTCTTCTTTAACAAATCCTATTTAAAGAAACTCCAGGGTAAATCAAAGGAAGAGAATAGTGAAAACAAAAAGCCCGGATTTGGCGATGCAGCTATGGTTGCGATGTTTGTGGGCCTTGTCAGCGCATACATTGGAAGCTATATCGGAGGCTTTGTTTCGGGCAACGGCCCCTTTACGTTTACAGGCGACCTGACGCCCATTATAGTTGCTGTGGTTTCAGCCGTAGTGATGGCGATTTTTACATATTTTGCCGAGAAAAAACACATGGTCTGGCTTGAAAGCTTCTCTATCGCAGGAAGTATGCTTGTTGGCATGATAGCCGCCATATTCATATAAGGGGGTGATTCGATGAATAAAGAATATCTTGAAAAATACAATCGAAACACCCATATCCTTGGAAGAATCGTAAGCCTAATCACCCTGATTTTGCTTGTCGGAGCACCTTTTGTTATAGGAAACATAATAGGCGCTGCACCGAATCTTTCCGCAGTTGCCAAAGGCTTCATATCCGTAGGCCTTATCTGGACGGTATCAAGCGTAGTAGAATTCCTTGTCTACACACCGATGCTTGGAGCCGGCGGAGGCTACCTTGCATTTATCACAGGTAACCTTATTAACATGAAGATTCCCTGTGCGATGAATGCCAAGGAGATGGCAGGCACCAAGTCGGGAACGACAGAGAACGAGATTATCTCGACTCTTTCAATCGCTTCATCAAGCCTTACGACCATTGTGGTTCTGGCGCTTGGCGTTTTGCTCCTTGCTCCCTTACAGCCGATTCTTCAAAGCCCGGCATTACAGCCTGCATTTGCAAACGTGGTTCCTGCACTTTTTGGAGCGATGGCTTACCAGTACTTCAGGAAAAACATTAAGCTTGCGATGGTGCCTTTACTTTTAATGAGCATCCTCTTTATTCTGGTTCCAAGCTTAATAAGCCAGACAAGCATTATGATTATTCCAAGCGGCGCACTTACCATCGCGCTTGCATATTTTATCTTTAAGAAGAAAGGTTCCATAGAAGGTTAGAATATATGACAGTTTTACTTTGGATACTTAAGTGTTTGGGATTCCTTATAGGCATAATCCTTTTGCTTTTATTAATTGCACTTATAAAAACCCTTGCCACACCGAATAAGAAGGCGGAATACGTGGCACCAAAGGAAGATGAGAGAGCGCTATCTTACGCAAAAATCCTTTCAGAGATGGTTAAGTACGATACAACCTCTTACGAGGACGTCTACGATACAGAAAAGTTTGAGGGATTTCATAAGGTACTTGAGAGGCTTTTCCCGACAGTACATGAAAAACTTGAAAAAACCGATATTGATGGGAACCTCCTTTTCTACTGGAAGGGTGAAAGTTCTGAAAGGCCCCTTGTATTGATGAGCCATCAGGACGTGGTTCCCGCAGAAGGAGAGTGGATTCATGAGCCTTTCTCAGGCGACATTGCTGACGGCAAGGTCTGGGGCAGAGGAGCGTCCGATACAAAGTGTTCTTTAATGGGCTTTTTTATGGCGGTTGAAGAACTTCTTAAAGAAGGTTACATCCCTCCCATGGATGTCTATCTTTCTTCATCATGCACTGAAGAGTGGACCGGAGACGGATGCCCCAAGTTAGTAAATGAGTTAAAAAGAAGAGGCGTTACACCTTACCTTGTTTGCGACGAAGGCGGCGGAATAATAACAACACCCGTCGGAGGCGTTAACGGAAACTTCGCAATGGTCGGGGTATTTGAAAAAGGCAAAGCGGATGTAAAGTTTAGAGCAAAGAGTAACGGAGGACATGCATCGGCTCCCAAAGCCAACACGCCTATCGCAAGGCTCTCTGCCTTTGTAAACGAAGTGGAGACCAAGAAGCCCTTTAAGAGGAAAATGCTTCCCGAAGTTAAGTCAATGTTTGAACGACTTGCCCCTTACGCAAGCTTTCCTTTAAAGTTTGTCTTTTTAAACCTATGGCTCTTTAAACCTGTGATGCTTAAGGTTATGCCTCTTATTTCAGCTCAGGCGGGAGCTATGCTTCAGACGACAATCGCTTTTACAATGCAAAAAGGGTCTGACGCTTATAACGTTCTTCCGCAGGAGGCAACTCTTGGAGCCAACATGCGTTTTATCCCTCATCAGGGAATGGATGAAAGCTTAAATATCATTAAAAATCTGGCCGCAAAGCATGACCTTACGGTAGAAGTAATGCATGCAAGTGACTATTCAAAGTCAGTTGATATAAACGGTGAGGGCTTTAAACTCATTGAGAAAACAATAGGTGAAACATTTAAAGGCCTTCCCGTAAGCCCTTATGTAATGACAGGGGCTACCGATGCGAAAAATTATGAGGTAATATGTAATCAGGTGGTGAGATTTGCCCCTGTAATATATGGTCCCGAGCAGATGGCAGGAATGCACGGACTTAATGAAAATATAGAATACAACTGCCTGCCGGGATGTGTTGATTTTTACAAAAACTTAATCAGAAATATGAAATAAATCGGGAGAGTAAAGTTATATAAGGGTAATGCAACTTTAGTGTTTGATGTATTCAAATGGGAGGTTACATTATGGCCGAAAAGTTACTTAAAGCTGCGATGGGCGGCACGATTCCAACAGGCCTGCCGGGTGGATTCTTTATCTATGATGCTGAGGGCAATGAGCAGATTCTTTTTGCCGAACCCAACATTATAGAACTCTACGGATGCGATGACTTTGATGACTTCATGAAGCTTACGGGCGGAACCTTTAAGGGCATGGTTCACCCCGAAGACTACAGGAAGATTCAGAATCAGATTCAGGCCCAGACCATGTTTGGCGAAAGAAGGCATGACTATGTCCGCTACCGCATCACAACCAAGCAGGGCGAAGAGCGATACGTTGAGGACTTTGGACACCTTCTTCACTGGAGAGGCGGAAAGAGCTTTTTCTATGTGTTTATAGTCGACGTTGACCAGAACGAGTTTTTAAACCGCAACCGCAATTCCTTTGCCGAAGCAGAAATTCTCTCCGGAGACAAAGAGACCGATTCTCTGACCGGCCTTTTTACAATGCCGATTTTCTATCAGCGTGTTCAGATGCTTCTGGGTTCTCCACAGGGCAGAAGAGGCAATATTTCTATTACTCACTTTGATATTCCAAACTTTAAACTTTTTAATGAGCGCTACGGTTTTAAACTTGGCGATGAACTTTTACGAGATCTTGCCGATGCCATAACAGATGCATTCACGGGAAGCACGGTTTCAAGATTTTCCGATGACCACTTCGTTGTGTGCGCAACTTTGGAGCGTGCCGAAGTGCTTAAGGGTGTTGAACAGGTCTATAAGAAGATGCTTATGACCGATGATTCCAATAAAAAGATAAGAATCAAGGCCGGCATTTACTTTATGGATGACAGGATTATCGAGGTCGGCCTCGCCTGTGACCATGCAAGACTTGCCTGCAACAGCATAAAGAACAGACACGATATCTACTATTGTGTCTATGACGATATGCTAAGAGAAGGTCTTCGCAAGCAGCAGTATGTTGTGGACCACATCGAGGAAGCTGTTGAAAAAGAGTATATAAAGGTCTACTACCAGCCCGTAATCCGTGTCAAAACCGGTGAAATCTGCGGCTATGAGGCACTGGTTCGCTGGATTGACCCGAAGGTGGGAATGCTATCACCCGGTGAATTCATAGAGACCCTTGAAAACTTCCACCTCATTCACCTTGTAGATAAGTTTGTAATCGACAGGGTATGTAAGGATTACAAGGCTCTTAAGGATGCGGGAGAACCTGTTGTTCCCGTTTCAATCAATATTTCAAGGCGCGACTTCGAGCTTTGTGATATATTCGGAATCCTTGAGAAAACGAGAATGGATTACGGCCTTCCAAGAGAGATGATAGACATCGAGATTACGGAGTCGGCCCTTAACGATAACGTAGGTTACATCAAGCTTGAGTGCGACCAGATGAGAACTCTCGGATACAAAATCTGGCTCGATGACTTTGGAAGCGGATATTCATCACTTAACACACTTGCGGATTACAGCTTCGATGTCCTTAAGCTCGATTTGGTTTTCCTTAAAAACTATGACAAGAATCCCAAGACCAGAATGCTTATGGAGTTTATCATAACAGGTGCCAGGGCCATGGGCCTTGCTCCTTTATGCGAGGGCGTTGAGAGCGAAGAACATTATGCATTTTTAAAGAAGGTAAAGTGCGAGAGAGCACAGGGTTACTTCTTTGGAAAGCCGATGCCTCTTGAAGAGAGCAGAGCCTTCACAAAAGGTAAAGGAATGAAGTGGGAAGACGTTTCAAAAGTTTCTTCTTTGAAGTTGAAATAATGGTGTATAATAGGATGCGGCGAGGAAATCGCCGCATCTTTTTTGTGAAAAGAGGGAAATGAAAATGACTTTGGAAGAACTAAGAGCCGAGTATCCATACCTTTACGATACTCATGTGCATACTGCAGAATCCAGCAGATGCGCAAGCTCAATGGCAGCCGATATGGCAAGAGCCTATAAGGAAGCGGGATATGCGGGAATAATGATTTCCGATCATAACTGGGGCGGAAACACCACAGTTGATCCAAACCTTCCCTGGGAAGAGTGGATTGATAAATTCTTTGAAGGATATTATCACGCAAAGGAAGAGGGAGACAGAATCGGTCTTCCCGTTTACTTAAGCATAGAGGCAACGCTGCACGGCGGCCATGACTTCTTACTATATGGCTTTACAATTGACTGGATGAAGAAGCACCCCGAGTTTAGAACCATCGATGTTCCTGAACTTTGCGACCTTATCCATTCGGTGGGCGGCATGGTTATTCAGGCTCACCCCTACAGGGAAGCTCACTATATCAAAGAAATATGCACGTATGAGAAGTACGTCGACGGAATCGAGATGTTTAATGCGGGTCACCTCTCAGATGACCCTGCTGATGATAAGAGCATCTGGAACGATAAGGCAGTAAAGCTTGCCAATGACAATAACCTTCCCGGAACCGCAGGAAGCGACCAGCACAGTACCGACTTATCCATGGGAGGCACGGCATTTAAGACTCCCCTTAAGGATTTGAATGACTACATGGTAAGAATCCGTAACAATGAGGACAGAATCCTTACCGACGGAAGATAC
>JAGACI010000260.1 GCA_017614185.1 Lachnospiraceae bacterium
ATATGAAAGTTATCAGGGACAAACACTAACCATATACGCTTTCGTGAGGGCTAACCCCTCTCTTCACACGCTTAAGGCACAGGAGTGTGTGACACCGCCCTCCGAAAGAAAGTATGGAATCCCATTTACAAATAACACCACATTGGAATAGAATTAAAGCCGAGGACAACATCCCCGGCTTTAACTCTATCTAAATGAAAGAATTTCAATAGTTAAAACAGGAATTAACTTATAAGGACAGCAGATGAGATCTGAACACGATTCTTCAGTTATCAAAAAAACAATACTGTTCATTGTTATCCAGTTCATTTTGATTGCCACGGTCTTTGGCGTCTATGTAGTCAATTCATACTCCAACATCAAAAATGCACAGAGTACATCCACTGAGAATACCGTTGAGATTTTCGGAAGGGAACTTGATAACAAGATTAAGAACGCAGATATGCTTTTGGAGCAGATGATTTATCAAAACGATAATTACGACATGCTTCAAAGTAACAAGGAGTCAGACAGGTATTATGCCTCCATGGCATTAAAGACTCAGATGGTAGACTTCGTTACTTACAATCAGTATGTGGATGCGTTTGTAATTGCGGAGAGCCTTTATAATACCTGTATAGATTATTCCAATACTTTTCTGACATTTGATCAAAGAAATGCCCTTAGAGACTTTACGATGGATAAGGCTTCCCAGGGGAGGATGAAGGCCACCTGGCAGATTGAAAACATCGGGAGTGAACCTTACTTATATAAGATATATGTCTGGCAGGGTGAGGCTGCTGCTGTATTTATCTCGGCAAAAAGTTTCCTTGGAAATGCCAATACCAAAGATATAAGCAATACAACAATTGTCCTTTACGATGAGGTTACCGGAAAGATCTGGGGTCAGTACGGCGAGGAACTCTCGGAGGCAGCAACCGGAAACAGCTTAAACGATATTGAGACCTTTGCTCCGATTGGCGATAAGTATGCGTTAAAGGCAGAAGGCTTTTCAATAAAAGCTTTTGTAAGTAACGAGTTTAACTTCAGACTTTTAAAATATGATGTATGGGTTACCCTTGCAATGATTTTAATTCTTTCCTTCTTTACCTTATTTATGATAGGGTACTTAAGGAAAAGCATTATTAAGCCTATCTCAAAACTCCAAAAGAACATGGAGCGTATCCAGCTTGGTGACTATGAACTTCGAATCGGGGATGAGCTCGGAAGCAGGGAACTTAATCTCCTTAGAGATACATTCAACAAGCTTATGGATGAAATCTTAGGACTTAAGATTCAAACCTATGAAAAACAGATTCTTTTGCAGGAAACTGAACTTAAGAGCGTCAAACTTCAGATAAGACCGCACTTTTTCTTAAATGCAATGACCACAATATCAAGCCTTTCTTGGCAGGGTAAAAATGAGGAAATAAGGCAGTATATCGAAGCTTTATCAAAGAACATAAGATATATGTTCCGCTCAGGTCTTCATACCGTACCGCTTGAAGAAGAGATAAGACATGTTGAAAACTATTTCGAGATGCAGGAGTTAAAATACCCCGGATGTGTTTTCTACTTTATGGAAGTTCCGGATGAGGCTAAAGAGTGGATGATTCCGCAGATGCTCATCCATACCGTTATAGAGAACGAATACAAATATGCCGTAGCCATGGATTCAATGCTGACAATCCTCATTAAGGCCGAAAAGGTCATGTATGACGGTGAGGAGATGCTTAGAATCGAAATTGAGGACGACGGCAGAGGATACCCCGAAGAGACAATCAAAGACTTTGCAATTCAAAATTCTTATAATGCGAAAGACGGAAGCAGAGTCGGTCTTTGGAGTATCAAGAGAATACTTGAAATTATGTATGAGAGAGAGGGGCTTTTCTCAATAAGCAACATTGAGCCCCACGGCTGTAAGAACACTATGTATATTCCCCGCAAGCCAAAGCATGAGGTAGACGAGGCAGGGAAGCACGAATAAATCAGGGAGTGCTATGAAGGTACTTATCGTAGACGACGACATCGCAACAGTAGATGTTATTAAGAATACAGTTGACTGGACCGACCTTGGTGTTTCAGACGTATTTACCGCCTATAACATCAAGTCTGCCAAAAGCGTCCTCCTTGATGAGGACATCGATATCGTTATAAGTGATATCGAGATGCCTCAGGGAAGCGGTATTGATTTGCTTGAATGGTTCAGGGAGAGGGAACTTGACGGAGAGTTCCTTCTTTTGACATGCCATGAAAGCTTTGACTATGCAACCCATGCCATGAAGCTCCACGCTTTCGAGTATCTCTTAAAGCCTTTCGATGTAAATGTAATGGAAGCGACTCTTCGAAAGATGATAAGGGATCTTAATGAAAAGAGAAACATTAAGGAAGCAAGCGAGTACGGTATGTGGGCGAGAGAGAATGTCCGCGCCATGTACAATAACTTCTGGATGGACATTTTTACAGCAAAAATATCACCTGATATTTTTGAAATCAAAAAGGAAATTGAGAAAAGGCACTTGGACATTGACCCTGACGGGCTCTACGCACTTGTCGTATCGAGAATCACGGATACAGAGAAAGACAAAGAGAGGTTAAACACCAACCTTATTCTATTTATATTGGAAAATATCCATATGGAAATTCTTCTTGATGACCCTATGGGTAATTATGTTTCAAGCGTTGAGAGCACAGGAAACATTATACTTGTCTCAGTTTGTCCAATTGATAAATCAAATCATGACAAAGAGATATTAAAGATAGAAGAAAAGTGCAAGAAGCTTACATCGGAGCATGGCAAGATTCTGGCTTCAACCCTTACCTGCTGTATCAGCAAGCCTGTGGGTATCTCACGGTTTTACGATGCCTATAAGAGAGCACTTGATTTAATAGAAGTAAATGTTGCTTATTATGGCGCATCTTTTTATGAGGCAGATGCGGCAAGTTCTTCCGATGCCGGTTCATCGCTTCTTAAAACCGACGTTCTTGAGACACTTCTTTCACAGAAAAAGAAGATGGAGTTTATGAGCGCCCTGAAAGAATGCTTAAACGATAAGATGAGAAGCAACACGCTTACGGACTCCATGCTAAAGACCATACAAAAGGAAGTATTGCAGGTTGTTTACACATACCTTGGCAAAAAGGATATTCCCGTAACGGGCCTTACCGAGGATTCCGATTTAAACCGCCTTGAAAAGAGCGCAACGCAGTCAGTCCTTGATATGATCCGCTTTGCCAACTATCTTCTTGATAAGACCTTTGAATATGAAGGCGAAGTAAGAAAGAGTTTTTCACTCAGCGATAAGATAAATAACTATATTAAGGAACATTACTCAGAGCCTATAGGAAGAAATGAGATAGCGGAAGTTTTCTTCTTAGCCCCCGAGTATCTTTCAAAGGTTTACAAGAAAGAAACAGGAGTATCCTTAAACGAGGCCATCGCTTCCGTAAGAATCGAGCAGGCAAAGCTTATGCTTGAGAGAGGAGAGAGGGTAAG